>NZ_JBNDHT010000183.1:0-11193 GCF_056755115.1 Rhizobium sp. SVR5-2C
GATACAGGAGACGCTATATATTTTGACTCTAGCGTTCCGCACAGTTACCGCCGCGAAGGCAAGGAAATTTCAACCGCTATTGTTGTGACTTCTTCGTAAGCGGCCGTTGAGTGAATCCTCCTGAAACCCCGTCTCCGTACATTGGCAGCGTTGGTGGAGGACGTCAGGTTTCAAGTGCGGAGTTGCGTGTAATCAACGGGCGAGATGAGGGCGCATTAAGCATATCCGGTCCCGAAATCGTCCAGCCGACCTTCAGGCCTTCAGCGCGCAAGCCTTAATCTCGTTGGCGACCACGTGGTCACGCTGGCCTAGATAAACCGACTCCGTCACCTCAAGGATCAGGTGATTGAGCGGCACATCCGCCTCTTCGAAGACCTGCCAAATCTTGTCCCGCAACCCGCCTTTGCGGAAGTCGGCTGCGCCGCGATGGAACGCGCCCGCGACTAAGGGGCGCAACTGGCTGCGGAACTGTCCCTTGCCCGCCTGTTCCGATGGCATGACGCTCACCCGCCATCGCGTGGTCGACGCGGTCGGCTGGCCGCAATCATTCGCCTCCGTCTGCCGTCGCCATCGTCGCACCGCGAGCGCCAGCTGCAGCCGGCGTGAGCCGACCATAGGAAGGCGAACGATCTCGCCAACCACCGCGCCGAGTCCACCGAAGGAGAGCCCTTCCTCCATATTGGCGAGGACGTCCTCTTCCTTGTCGGACTCGACAAAGATCACCCGGTCGGGAAGCAACCCAACCCCAGCGAGTGCGGGAAAAAACAGGTCCGGCCGCGTCAGGCACCAGACAACGGGACCTTTGGTGCGGGCCACGATGCCGGCTGCGAAAAGCGCTGCCGCCGCCCCATCGACGGTACCCGCCCCGCCGCCGGCAAATTCATGCAGGGCGCCGTAGGCAAGGCCACCACCCGGCAGGACCGCATCGATTTCCGGTACCCCGAAGGAAAGACAGCCAGCCTTCCTGGCTGACACGCCCTCGAGCGAGGCGATGCGCTCGCGCAGATCGGAAATTACCCGCTCACGGGCAGCAGTCATCGTTCACGGCTCCCTTCAAGGTCGTGTTGGCGGCCGACATCATGTCGAGCAAATGCGGATGTTCTGTTTCTGTTCCTGTCGAAATGAAGAGTCAAGCAACTTGAAGGATGGGAATATTATCCTGAACATCAGGATTCAGAAGAATATCCATGAGAATCAGGCCGGTAGCGCCTATTGAGATTTTTTTCTTAGAACCCGCACCCTCTCCGGCGTGGATTGCGGGGACAAATCCGGTATCGTCACAGTGTCTTTAAGGTTTTTCTGCTGAACTGCCACCATGACGAAGCCTCCGAGATCAAAACCGCTCCTTCGTGACACCGAGGCTCCGATCCGTTCGCGGCCGCGCAAGAAGCGCAATCCGGCCCAGCCACAGCTGCTTTTCGATCCCATGCCCCGCCGCGTCGAGCCGGCGCTGGCGCTATTGAAGGCCAAGCCGCCCGCGGGAGACCAATGGAGCTGGGAGGTGAAATGGGATGGTTATCGGCTGGCTGTTCATATCGAGCCGCAACGTATCCGGATCCTCACCCGCGGCGGTCATGACTGGACGCATCGGTTTCCGGCGATCGAGCAGGCCGCCCGCGCGCTCGGGCCGGCGACGATGATCATCGATGGCGAAGCCGTGGTGCTCGACGAAGAGGGGCGGCCGGATTTCGGGCTGCTGCAACAATCGCTGGGCGCATCCGACAAAAAGCCTGGAAACCGTGCCTCGGACGCCATCCTCTACGCTTTCGACCTCATCTATCTGGATGGCCACGATCTGCGCGGTGTCGAATACCGTTCCCGCCGTCATCTCCTCGAAGACGCTCTGGACGGCAAGGACGGTGCCATCCGTTTATCAGAGACACTCGACGCCGAACCCGCCATCCTCCTGGAGTGTCTGCGGCCTCGGCCTGGAAGGGATTGTCGGCAAGCATTGTGATCAGCCCTATCGCTCCGGCCGGACCGGAGATTGGGTGAAAATCAAATGCGTGCAGAGCGAGGCTTTCTTCATCGTCGGTTATGAGATGTCATCGGGCGTCCCCTGTCGGCTTCGGCTCGTTGGTGCTTGCCGCCTATCGCGATGCCGATCTCGTCCACGTCGGAAACGTCGGCACCGGCTTCAAGGAAGCCGAGGCCATTAGGTTGCGGAAGATGCTGGACAAGCTGCGCTGGAAGCGAAAGCAACCGCCCCTGCCCTATTCCGGAAGTGCCGATATTGTTTGGGTCGAGCCAACCCTGATTGCCGAGATCGAGTTTCGCGCCTGGACGACGGACGGCAAACTTCGCCATCCATCCTACAAAGGCTTGCGAGAACGCCAGGACAATGCCGACGTCCTCCGGCTCGACTAGCGAAATCAGCGCCATACGCTAGATTGTCGTCCGTTCGAGCTCGGCGGAGTAGATATCTGGCATGTGCAACCTTTATCGCATGGAAGACAGGGACTGGGTAGCGAAATGGGCCCAGGATGCCGAAAGCCTGATCAACCTGATGCCGGCCTATCAGAAATAATGCAGCCTCGAACGCGATCGCCCAGCAGCTGTTCCTGGGCATGATGGGCGTAGCTGTCGGATCAGGCTGGGAAAGGGACGGTCCGTGGGGAGCAGTGGTTTCCCGCCGGCCTTCCTGCCCGAATGGATCGCGAAGATGCGTACCAATCATGAAAGGTCGCTCAAATGACTGACCGACGGTGATTGACCACTGGCAATCAAGATTGTACTCGACAGGCCGCCACGCTCGGCCTGACCAGGTGGTACTGGGGAGGCCGGTCAGCATAGGGGGCCTCTGCCTATCGCTTGAAAACGATGCTCCAGTCCGGTATCTCTACTCAGTGTCAGTGATAGCAGCGGCTGCCAAACCTGCCGAGTGCCCTTGGAAGCCCCTGAGCTATCGAGCGAAGCCCGCAAGCAACGAGCTTTGCTGACTGTCCTCCGGCAGCAATTGGATTGGCGCCTTCGAGTGGGCGGCGTCACCCTGAGCCAAATGGCTGAGACGCCGAATAGGAGGGCCCAAGATCCTACGAACGCTTGCCTCCGGCAGCGGTGATGACGCCAACGATGATAAGGCCGGTGAGCAGCAGGCGCACACCGGCGCTAACGCCGAATGTGTTGAGCATGGTCAGGAGAAGCACGAGGAAAAGGGCAGCTCCCCAGATGCCCGGAATGTTAGCCTTGCCGCCCGCGACAGAGGTTCCGCCGATGACGACGACGGCGATTGAGGAAAGCAGGTATTCATTGCCAATATCTACATTTGCGCCGCGGAAATAGCCGGCCAGCAGTGCCCCGTTCAGACCGCCAAGCGTGCCCGAGAGGGTATAGGTTAGGAAACGGATGCGCTCGACATGCACGCCCGCAAGCCAGGCGGCGCGGATATTCTGCCCGATCGCCAGCACCGAGCGCCCGTAGATCATCCGGTGGAGCGCAACGCCGGCACCCAGCGTGAAGAGGACGGCGAGAAGCGCCAGCAAGGGAACGCCGAACATCTGCAGATTGGTGAATTCGGCAAAACCTGGCGGTGGCTTGATCTGCAGGCCGCGTCCATAACTGATGTCGATCGACTGGATGATGAAGCTTGCCGAGAGCGTCGCTATGATCGGCGGAATGCGCAGCGCCCAGATCAGCAGATAGTTGGCGACGCCGACCGCAGCACCGCTGGCGAGTGCGGCAAGCAGGCCGACGACGATCATGCTGTCCTGCCCGTCCATGCTCTTCATCGCGACGGCGCTGGCAAGCCCGATATTGGCCGGCAGCGAGAGATCGACATTGCCGGGGCCAAGGGTGATGACGAACATCTGCCCTGTACCGACGATGACCATGAAGACGGCAAGCGAGAAGGCGGCCGTTAGCATGCCGCCGGCGCCGTAGCCGCCGGTAAATGCAATGGTAGCGAGCCAGGCGGCGAGAGCGCCGACGAAGGACCAAATCCAGGGCTTTGCGGCAAGCGCTTTCAATTGCGGCATGTCATGCCTCCTTGCGGCTGATGAGCGCGCGAGCGGCAAGCACGATGATGAGAATCGCACCATTCGCCGCCACCTGCCAGTCCGGCGGAATATGCATGAAGGTCAGCAGTGACGAGGCGGCAAGCGCCAGCGTCAGCGCGCCGATGACCGCGCCGATCGGCGACACGCGCCCTCCCATGAATTCACCGCCGCCGAGGATGACGCCGGCGATCGACAGCAGCGTATAGCCATTCCCGATATTGGCATCGCCGGACGAGGTAATGCCGATCAGCGTCAGGCCCGAGAGTACGCCGAAGCTTCCGGCCAGCGCAAAGAGTGTGATCTTGGTGCGCAAAAGTGACCAGCCGGCCCGCGCTAGCGCCGCCGGATTGCCGCCCGAACCGCGCAAGATGACGCCGTAGGAGGTCCGCATCAGGCCAAAATAGACGACGGCGGCAATGACGACAGCGGCGACGATCGGAAAAGGAATGAAGGGCGGCTTGAAGGACGTGATCGCCTGAAGCCATTCCGGCGCCTTGCCGCCGGGTTTGGGTAACACGAGGATCGCCAGTCCCTGCCAGACGAAGCTCATGCCGAGCGTCACGACGATCGACGGCAGGCTGCGCAGGTGAATCAGTGCACCGAGCAGCGCATAGATACAAATCGAACCAAGCAGCACGGTCACACCGAGCAGCGGTGCTTCGCGCAGCCAAGTGGCGGTGACACAGCCCACGAAACCGACGAAGGTGCCGATTGATAGATCGAGCTCGTTGCCGGCGATGACGAACATCTGCGCGATGGTGGCGAGCGCAATCGGGATCGAGAGGTTCAGCATCAGGCTGAAGCCGAAATAGGAGATGGCGCGCGGATTGAGCCAGCCGATCGCAAGAAGCACGAGAGCCAGTGAGAGCGCCGGCAGCATGGCGCGCAGGGTGCGTGCCCTTCCGGCGCTGCTGCGGGCAGGCCGCATAACGGAATTGTTCAGCGAAATGAATGCCATCTCAGCTTGCCTCGACGAAGGAGGATTGGATGATCTTCTCCTCGGTCAGCTCGTCGCGCGTCAGGTTGGCGACGATGCGGCCGTTCTTGAAGACGTAGACATGGTGACAATTGTCGAGCTCTTCCGTCTCGGTCGTATACCAGATGAAGGTGCGGCCATTGGCGGCCTCCAGGCGGATGAGATCGTAAACTTCGAGCTTGGTGCCGATGTCGACGCCCCTCATCGGATCATCCATCAGAATAATCTCGGCGTCGGATCCAAGCGCGCGGGCGAAGAGCGCCTTCTGCTGGTTACCACCCGAAAGCGACAGGATATTGTTGTCCGTATCGGGGGTACGAATGCCGATCCGGCGCTTCCAGGCATCGGCAAGCTCAGCCTCGCGCTTCGGCGAGATGAGCAGGCCGGCACGTAGCCGCTTCAGCGATCGGATGCCGATATTCTCCGCGATAGACCATTGCGGGAAGATGCCGTCCGACTGCCGGTCGCCGGCGACAAAGGCAACCGGCGCCGTCACCTCGATGCCGATCTTGCCGCGCCGGGAAGCGTTGAAGATCGCCAGCAACAGATCGGTCTGGCCGTGGCCGGCAAGCCCGGCAAGCCCGATAATGGATCCTGATAGGGCAACAAGTTCGGCCCCGTCGCCCTGACGCGCAGGGCGGGCCCGCACGCGCGGACCACCCTTTGGCTTGACGGCGACGGCTTGCGCTGCGCCTTTCTCGCGATGGGCAGCCCCTCCCATGGTCGCGACCAGCCGGTCACGGTCATAGGCATGTGCCGCATCGGCAGCCACGACCTTGCCGTCGCGCATGACAACGATGCGGTCGGCATTCTGCAGCACCTCGCCAAGCACATGCGAAATCAGGATGCAGCTGCCGCCGGCCGCAACGAAGCGCCGAACGAAAGCGAGCAACTGGCCGGCTGTATGGGCATCGAGCGAAGAGGTCGGTTCGTCAAGGATAACAAGATTCAACGGCTCCTCCGTCACGGTGAAGGCTCGGGCAACCTCCACCATCTGCCGCCGCCCGATCGAAAGATCTGCGACGATATCGGAGGCATCGATGCCATGCTCTGGAAAGATCTCGTCGAGCTTGCCGGTAATCAGTTCGGCGGCGCGTTTGTGCCAGCCGAAGCGGCGCAGAGCTGGATGATTGATCCGGGTGTTCTCAACCACGGAAAGATTGGGGCAGAGCGAGAGTTCCTGAAAGACGCAACGTATTCCAAGGCTTTGCGCGCGAATAACCGAATAATGCTCCCCGACCGTCTCGCCTACCATCATGCGGCCGCGGTCGAGCGAGAGCGTTCCCGCCAGCATGTTAATGAGCGTCGACTTCCCGGCGCCGTTGTGGCCGACAAGTCCGACGCATTCGCCAGGCCGCACTGCAAAGTCCACACCATGGAGCGCCTTCACCGCGCCGAAATCCTTTTCGGCGCGGTGAAGGCTGATAATGGTTCGGGCGGCTTCGGCCTGCATCGGCGCAACGATCACTTGATGTTGGCCTTGATGGCCTCGATCGCATCGGCCTGTGTATATTCCTTGGTCGCAACGCTGCCGACGGGAATTTCGGGAAGATGTTGCTCGAAATCATCCTGCGTGAAGGCAAGATAGGGGACCAGCAGATCATGCGGTATGTCCTTGCGGCCATCGAGCACCTGCTGGGCGACCCAGAAGGCGAGCGTAGAAACGCCCGGCGCAATCGAGGCGGACCAGGTCGTATAACCATCCTTTGCCTTTTGCTCCTTCCACCATTGCAGTTCGTCCTGACGGTTACCCATGATGATGGTTGGGCGCGGCTTGCCGGCAGCGGCGAAGGCCTGAGCGGCACCGTAGCCGTCACCGCCCTGGGTGACGACGCCGACAATATCCGGCAGCGACGGCAGAACAGTCGCAACGGCCTTTTGCGCAGTGGTTTGGTCCCAGTTGCCGGTTACGGAATTGACGATCTTGAATTCCGGATGAGCGGCGACGCCTTCCTGCAGCCCCTTGTGGATCGAATCGTCGATTGAAGTCCCGGCAAGGCCACGGATCTCGAGCAGGTTTCCGCCCTCGGGGTGGAACTTCTTCATCTGCTCGATTTCCTGCTTACCCATATCCTCGAAGTCGACGACAACGCGATAGGCACAGGGTTCGTTGACGATACCATCGAACGAGACGACCACAATGCCGGCTTCGCAAGCCTGCTTGATCGCGCCATTCAGCGCGTCCGGCGAGGCGGCATTGATGACGATCGCATCGTATCCCTGCAGGATTAGGTTTTGGATCTGGGCAGCCTGCGTCGGCACTTCCTGATCCGCAGTGGTAAAGACGTCGGCGGCTCCGACCACCTTGTCGGCGACCGCCTTCTTGGTGACGATGTCATAACTCTTAAGCATCGCCTGACGCCATGAATTGCCAGCATAATTGTTCGAGAAGGCGATCTTCTTGCCGCTCGTGTCGGCAAAGGCCGTGCCCGATGCAAGCAGTGCGGCAAGGCTGGCAAGTACAAAGACTTTACGCATTTCAATCCTCCCTAAGTTGTTTGGACTTGAGTGAAAGGCTTTCACCCGGCGCCGATCCTCCATCGGCATCCACTCCTGCTAGCCGGTTTTCCCGGCTGTCAGAACAATCTTAACCCCGGCACGCGCACCCTTAGCCTGTGCAGCGAACTCGAAGCAGTAATATAGAGGCTCTTCAGATCCTCGTCACCGAAGGCGAAATTGGCGGTCGGCTCTGGCGTGCGGATAATGCCGAGCATGTGGCCCGACGGATCGAAGACATGGATGCCGCCCGGCCCGCAGCAATAGACGTTGCCGCAGCTGTCGATCTTCATCCCGTCCGGCGCACCCGGCCCCTCACCCTTGGTCTCGGCCCAGACCGCCCCGCCCGTGAGTTCGCCCTGCGGCGAGATGGCAAAGACCCGGATATGCTGGCGCTCCGTGTCGTTGACGAAGAGGCGCGATTCATCGAGCGAGAAGCAGAGCCCGTTCGGCTGGGCGAAATCATCCACCAACAGCGTCAAGTTGGAACCGTCCGGATCGACGCGATAGACGCCCTGAAAGGAAAGATCCTGCGGCCTTGGCACACCATAATATTCCATCCGCCCGTAGGTCGGGTCGGTGAAATAGATCGCGCCGCCGGTCGCAACGACGATGTCGTTTGGGCTGTTGAGTTCCTTGCCCTTGTAGTGTGTGGCGACGACACTCGTCGAACCGTCGCGCTCGAACCTGGTGACGCGGCTCATCGCATGTTCGCAGGTGAGCAAACGCCCCTCGCGGTCCAGCGTATTGCCGTTCGCCTTGTTGCTCGGCCGACGGAAATCCTCGATCGCCCCGGAAGGCCGGCGGATATACATGCGGTCTTCGGGCATGTCGCTGAAGACAAGCCATTTCTCGTAAGGATGCCAGACGGGACCTTCGGCGAAGCCGAGACCGCTTGCCAGGGTCTCCAGCGCCGCGTCGCCGACCACGTCGGCAAATCCCGGATCGCGGTTGCTCCTCGCCATGGCTCAGCTCTTCGAGGATTGGACAGATTTTCCGCCGACGAACCAGTCGGATGACGAGACGTCCTCGAAGACGACCCAGATCGCCTCTTTCGGCAGTTCGGCCAGCTCGCTGACGGCAGCGGTCACGCGACGCGCCATCTCGTCCTTACGCTCCTGGGGATGGCCTTTGAGAATCTGAATGTTGATGAAGGGCATCGCGTGTTCTCCCATGTACTTTATTATTGCTTGTGCCCGAATTAGCCACGGATGGAAGGGTTCGGCTACGTTTGAAGACGCAGATTTGAATGTGCAAACACACACTCGGATCTTCAGAGCTCCTTCGCTGCCGAAGCCTGGTCTATCCAGGCGTTGAGGCTCTCCTGCGCGCGCCTCAGCGCATCGACATTGATAAGGCCGCGGGCAAAGGCCAGATAGATCGCCCGCGTGCGGGAATTGAAGAGCGAGGCCTCGCCCGCCCCGTCCTCGGCCATGACGACGCCGAGCTTTTCGTAGAGATGGCGGATGCGCGCCTGCGCGCCGCGCGTAGAGAGGCCGCGGCGGGCGGCGATCGCCTTGTCCGTCAGCCCCAGCGCGACATCGATCAGGCTCTCATATTCGCTGTCGGTGATGCCTTCCAGTCGATCCTGCACACGGTGCTGGATGCCGCGCACTTCCCGGTCGATGATGCAATGGCCTTCGGCGAAGACGCCCCGCAAGGCCGAGCGCATGCCCTCTTCCGACGCCGATTTCAGTACATAGCCATAAACCGTGCCCGGCGGCACGATACGAGCGACACCGCGCACATAGGACTCGTCGGCAAAATTCGACCAGAATAGGATCTGCGTATCAGCCCGACGGCTCCAGATGGATCGCGCCACCTCAATGCCTGTCGCTTTCGGCAATTGCAGGTCGAGCACCACGTAGGGCGGCTCGCGGCGTCGCGCAAGATCGATTGCGACGTCGCCGCTGCCTGCCTCGATCACCTCGACATCGCCGGGCCACAGGTGCTCGATCGTGGCGCGCACGAAAGCGCGATGCAATCCGTCATCCTCGGCAATCAACACCAACATGTCAGAGTCTCCCAGCGGCGTTCACTGCGCGGACCGCAGCGCCCTGCGACAGCACGCCGGGTGGGGTCATCTCGCCACCAAGCGGCACTTCGATTGCCACTCGCGTACCGCCCTTGCGGCTGGAGCGGCCGATGTGAAGCTGCGCACCGATCAGCGCCGCCCGCGTGTGCATGTGGCCGATGCCGCCATTGGCCTGCGGGTCGGCCGGGGCACAACCGGCGCCGTCATCGGTGACGACGATCTTCAGCAGCGATGGTGTCGAGTCCATGCATACCTCGATGCGGCGCGGCACCGCGTGCTTGACTGCATTGTTGATCGCTTCCTGAGCGATCCGATAGATCGACGTCAACGTGCGCTCCGGCAGCATTTCGGCGGCGCCTTCACTGGTATCATGGATCCGCACGGCAATCGAAGGAGTTGCCCGGCTGACGCTGCGATTGAGATGGGCCTCTATGGCATCGCGCAAGCCGAAAAGCTCGAGCACGCTCGGGCGCATATCGTCGACGATGTGGCGCAGCTCCGTCAGGCAGTTGACGATCTCCCGCTCGAGATCCGCAAGCTGGCTGACGCCGGCCATCCCGTGGCGATGCAGCGCAGAGACCTGGCGCACGACGCGGGCGAGGTCGGCAAGGGTCTGGTCGTGGAGGTCCATGGCGATGCGTCGCCGCTCCTGCTCCATGCCTTCGGTCAGCCGAGATGCGCCGAAGCGCAGGATTTCTTCGCGATTGCGCGCATCGCTTTCCGCCATCATCGCCCGGCGTGCCTCCTCGCTCTGGATCAATGCGAAAATATAGGGTGCGATGAATTCGGCGCAGTGCTGGGCGATCTCCAGATCGGCAGGCGTATAACAGCCAGGCTCGTGCCTACTGATGTTGAGGGCACCGATGATCTCGCCCCTTGACCGCATCGGCACGACGATGCGGCTGCGTAACCGGGCGGTAAAGATCGGCTCGTCTATGGCGCCGGTAAAGTGAAACCGCTCGTCTCCGAGTGCATCGTCACTCAAGAGATACGGCACCTCACCTCGCAGCACCGCCCGTACCGGGCTCAGTTCGACCGGCGGTGGGCTGAGCGCGAGTTCGCTCCAGGTCGTCTGGTAGCCTGTTTCGTAGCAAATGTGGCTCTGTCCGCCGTTCAAAAGAACGGCGACATCGATATGGTCATGTGGCAGCAACTTGAAGATCTCTATTGCCGTTGCCCGAAATGCTGCCCCGGCCTCAATATGTCCTGCAAAGGCTCGCGAGATCGCGAGCATCCGGTCGAACAGCTCTCCATTGTGTCTGATCATCGTCACTCCTCCGACAATCGCGCTTTTCCTCGAAGCACAGCATTAATGCCACGTTCGTCCGGAGATGACACTATTTGCGATGGTCGGTGACGACAAAAGCCACAAAAGCGAAAATAGCTCTCTGACCGATCGGCCGATCAGTGACTGTTCCCTTGGCAACCTTTCCTGATCCAGTCGCGGTTGCGATGATCTATCCAAGCCGCATTCCCCCGCTGGTGATGTCAGGTTAACCGGCGATGAAGCTTTCGGCGGTAGTCGGCGGTCATGATCCGGGCCACTATCAGCGACAAGCGCCATCGTTTTCCACCCGCTGTGATCGCCCATGCGGTCTGGCTCTACTTCCGATCTCCGCTGAGCCTGCGTCTTCTCGAGGAAATGCTGCTGGGGCGCGGGATCCCCGTCTCGTATGAAACGATCGGGCAAC
>NZ_JBNDHT010000184.1:0-10935 GCF_056755115.1 Rhizobium sp. SVR5-2C
TCTCAAGTCAGCACGTGACGGTTCTCACCTATCTTAGCCGCGAGGGGCTGGTAAAACTTACGTCCAAACGGTGTGACCTCTGAAGCTAAAAGTCCATTCTCGCACGGTCGGTCATCGTCCCAACCCGGGTGACTAACCACGGGATAAAGGCAAATTCCCTCCAAAGGAACACCGGCTCGCATGGCACACTCTGCTTGAGCGACAACGTACTCGAACCACGAAGCGCGTCGTTCGTTCTCGATTCCTGTCTCCGCGATCACGATTGGCTTGCCATAGCGGGCATAGGTCTCAATCAAGATTTTAGCGAGAGGCTTGTAGAGTGGGTGGCCGATGTCAATTGGAGCGCCCCCATGTATCCACTGGTTCTCGAAATAGTAATTGACTCCGATTATGTCGAGATGGCGTTCGCTGCCTCCGATCTGCGGCCACAGCCGACCCGCGATCATGTCCCAGCCCTGGAACTGCGATAGCCGATGCGCCTCGGCCACGCTTTTCTCCAAGGGACGCAAAGGATCCGCGACAACGTTGATTATGGGGTCGCAATGAACGAAGCGGGCACGCGAATCGACAGCAAGGATCGCCTCCATCGCCGAGACCGTTGCACGCACGAGCTGCGCTTTGAGTTCGAAGCCTCGCCCGCAGGCAAACGGGTTCAAATAGCCTACGTCGCCTCCTCCCCATGAGAAGAAAGATATTTCGTTTACCGGGCAGTAGAAGGGAACATCATCACTCTCCTCCCGAACAACCTTGGCGCAGGCGCCGGCGAACCTCGCAAATCGATCGACAAAGCGCGGGCACCAAATATCGATATCGCTCGGCCAGCCATAATGCAGCAGATCCCAGATGACCTGTGTGCCGGTCTTGGCTGCCGCCTCCAACATCGGCCGAATACTCGTCCAATCATAGTTGCCGGCGTTATCGATCATGTGCCAGCGAAACCCGTCGCGAACAGTACGGATGTTGAAGCCTGCGAGCTGCTGATAGTCCTGGGCCGCATAGCGGTCATGTTCGACGGCCGCGATCATGTCCAGGCGGCGGCCTCCGGCTTCGTCGTGACCCGGCCTAAGTCGATGAGTTGAGCACTCGAAGCCTCCTTGCAGGAAGGATCTAAAAAGCCCCGTGGGATGCGCTGGCTTTCGCTCATCGAGAACCTCGACAAAGAGTTTCTGCCACTGAGGGAGACACGCTTCGACAGAATAGGTTAACTCGACCTTCCGCCGTAATGCTAATCCAAGTTGGCGTCTGCGGTCCGGAGCATCGATTAGCAGACGGATCTGCCGGGCAACCGCTTCCGGTTCGTTGTATGGGACAAAGATACCGGACACGCCATCCTGAATCTGCTGAGCTGCGCCGTTGTCGGGCGTGGCGATGACGGGCAGTCCCGCCGCACCCGCCTCAGCAATGACGTGGGGCATACCTTCTCCGCGTGAGAGCCAGACGAAGATATCGAAGGCCGCCAACAGATCAACGACATCCTCGCGGTCGCCAAGAAATTGAAGGCGATCCTTTAAGCCCCGTAGGCGCGCCAGTCCCTTCAATCCCTCCGCATAACCCGGATTAAAAGCGTCCGGCCCCCCGACGATGACGAACCGGGCCCGATCCTCACGGGCACTGACAAGGGCGGCGGCTTCGATAAAGTCCTCGACGTTCTTCTTCGGATCAAGCCGGCCGACCCACCCGATTAGAATTTGGTCGTCAGTTGTTCCAAAACTAGACCTCATCTTACGGCGGCACGTTGATTTGACGTCCGAGATTTCAACCATAGACGGGATCTCCACCGCAAGCTCCTCTTTTCCCGGCATGCGAGACGCTGCGGCATCACGAATCGAACGGCACACACCAACGTATCGGGTCGTATAATGCTTCGGTCCCGCCAGCGCTTCCGAGACGAGCCCTCCATGCTCGATAAGCGGCGGCCGCAGATGCAACCGCTCCAAAGCGGGATAAACGTCGGCGACGTTCTGGCACGAAACAATCACGTCATAGCTCGGGATCTTTGCGGCAAGATAGTTCACGGTGTCTTCAAATGAGAGCTCATAAGGTGTGGTATCAACATCGACATCCAAGGCGCGAAGCTGTTCGTGGGTTTGCTCCGGCATGCCGGGTCTGTGAAAACAGGCGATGACATCAATCAAAAAGCGTCTTCGATCGAGGTTCTTGGCGAGCAGTCGAACTTCGGTTTCTTCGCCACCGACAACCAGCCACGCGAAAACGAATAGAATGCGAACGGGCATCGCTTCGGTGTTCATTCGCCCACCTGGAATACGACCTGCAAGAAATCCAGGCGTTTTTCAAGAAGATCCCTCAGAAAGGCCGGCGCGTCATCCATCGGGACGACGTGGGTAATCATATGCTCTCGGATGGAACCGCCTTCGGTCGCCAGAAGGTCTACGGTGGCAAGAGCAAGCCTTCGTCGGTTCCAGAACGGTGCGAGCCCCCTCGGGACACGATTGATCTGGGCGCAGCGGATGTTGAGACCGTTGTGGTGAAATTCCTCACCGAGCCGCAGGGTGTCAGCACCTGCCTGATAAAAGGCGAGATCAATTACCGTTCCTTGCGGCCGCAAGGCCTTCAACCCGCTATGTAAGCTGCTAGCGTGGGCCCTTGTTTGAAAGACGAAATCAGCGCCCCGCCCCATCGCACCATCATGCCAGTAGGCCTTAGCATGCTGCCACGCCTGATCCTCCGACACGGCGTGCAGCCCCAAGGCTTCAGCCTTGCCACGCCGGAAATGAGAGGGATCCGCGACCACCACGTCGGAAGCTCCTAGCGATCGGGCAAATAGCGCCGTCATCAAACCCACGCTTCCAGCTCCAATGACGATCACTGGACGACCCTTTATCCCAGCGCCGAGGTAGGGAATGTTTGCACCAAATGCTTCTGCATCGGCATGTAGGATGCCGTTCGCCGCGATTGGTCCCATTTGAGCGACCAGGACACCGAGGAGTGGATCGATTCCCGGAGGTAGCGGTACGAGGAGATCATGGACGGGGTTCGCGATGTGCCCCGTCTTGTGAGCATACGTCGTGGCAACGATCGCTCCCTGGGGTAAGCAGTCGACACGAGAGTCGCATATGCGCGCGACTTCCATATACCCTAAGAATGGAACAGGGTAATGCAGTTCAGGCTCACTTTCTATAAAGACTCCGCGTTCGCCATCAAAGCGTGAGCGGAAATATGGGTTCGTATTCTTCAAGAAGGTAAGTTCTGTGCCGGCCGATAGACCGGTATAGATGGTATCCAGCCGTACCTCGCCGTCCCCCGGCGGCCCCTCCTCGTATTCAAAAAAGTAGGGTTGACCCGAGGCTTCGACCCCGAGCGAGCGGACCACGCGATAACCCGGCTGCAGCCCCCGCAGCGGCTCGGATCGGGGCCGGAACTGGAGGGGTGCGAGCGCAATCGGCTCCGTCGGCGGCTGATCAAGACGGACTGGCTCTCCGAGGCGCGCGGAAGAAACGATTGCGTGAGCAAGACGATGGGTCGCAAGTGCCTCGCTGTAGGGGCACCGAATGCGACTCTCGCCTCCGCGCACGGCGTCCACGAAGGCGCGATCCTCGCGCCAGACCGGGTCTCCGTCCGCACTCCGGACCGGTCGACCTTTTCCGACATCTACCATGATCTCCCGATCGGTCAATTCAATGGCCAACCGATCGGCGAAAATGTGCAGCCCGACGCGGTGATTCCAGCCGAGCAGACAAGTGGAAGCGATGTTCGCGATCACTCCTGTTTCGAAGGTCAGGCTCGCGGTGCTTACCGTCGGAACGTCAAGGCCGGGGAAGTCCGGCCGGTCCTTGTGTCCAATGCGGCCATACACCTCGGTGACCTCCCCCACCAGGAAGCGCACAAGGTCCAACAGGTGGGTTGTCTGCTCGACCATCTGTCCGCCCGATCTATCTTCCCTCCACCACCATCGTGGTGGCGGTGTCGAGTCCAGCCAATAGCCTGATAAGAGCTGGGCTGGGTTTTCGGCGAGAAGGCCGCGCGCTTCATCAACGATATCGAGGTAGCGCCAATGGTATCCGACGGCCGTAATAAGGCTTTGGTCGGTAATGGCTGCCGAGATCTTTTCGGCGGTGGCAAGGTCCAACGACACCGGCTTCTCCACGAAGAAGGGAATGCGGCGTTCGATCAAATCGAGCTCGAGCTCGCCATGTGCAAACGGTGGGACGCAGACGTAGACAGCGTCAGGTTGAACGGTAGCCAGCATCTCGCGTTGATGGGCAAAAGACTTTGCGCCAAAACGCATGGCCGCCTGATCGGCTCGCGAGAGGTCGGGGTCTGCGAAGCCGACGACATCGACGTCATCGAATTCAGCTAAAATGTCGAGATGGCGCTGAGCGATACCTCCGGCGCCAATGAAGGCGATACGCGTCTTTTCCATGAAGTTTTCCTCTTGCACGGATTGAGTTGGGTTGCTCAGGAAGCGGTCGTATATCGCCGCCGTCTCGGCTACCATTCGATGAGCAGAAAATTTGGCCTTGTAGCGTTTACGAGCTTCCTCGCCGATGTTCGTCGAGCGGCGTGGTTCGGCGAGGGCGCGACAGATGACGAACGCCAATGAGTTTGGATCGCCCGGTTCGGCGAAAAAGGGATAATCGTTCCCCAATGCCTCCATCGTCCCAGCAATTTTGGATGCGACGACCGGGAGGCCGAGTGACATGGCCTCGAGAACGACAAGTGGCAGGCCCTCGAAACGCGATGGAAGAACAAACAGGTCGGAAATTCGCATCAGATCAGCGATATCCGATCTATGGCCGAGAAAGCGAACATGGTCGGTTATGGCAAGTTCAATCGCCCGATGCTCAACGGCGTCCCGCTCTTCGCCCGACCCCGCAAGCAACAATATCACGGACGGCTCGGCTTCAAGTACAGAAGGCAGTGCCCGCAACAGCGTCACGTGATCCTTCTGGGCAGAGAAGCGGGCCACGGTTAGTAAAACACTCCTGCCGACCAGTCCCAGCTCCTGTTTCAGCCTGGCGGCAGAGTTCGACCGCTGAAAGGGGAAAACACCATTGTGAACGACGCTCAGACGTTCGCGTCCAATCTGCTCCAGATAGCTTTCGCGCGACGCCTCAGACACGACGATGAGATGAGAAAGAGCTTCCGTTTCAATACGGTATTGCGCGCATTGTTCGGGGTCTGTCAGGAGATAGGGTAGATGCTCAGTTCTAATGATTGGGATGCCTTTCGCCGTGCCAGCCGCGGCAAACGGGTGCCCCTCCCATCCAATACCAGCATGTACATGCAAAAGACCGAAGTTTGCTCTCATCAACCAGTGGCGAAAGTCATCGTGATTTTTGGAGAGCTTTACACGAAGGCCATATCGCGCTGCACGCGGAAGGAAGCCGCTCCTATCCTCGCCGATCATCGCCAGGGTTACGTCCCACCGCTCGGTCAGCCCGCGGCCCAACGCAAGCATGTGCTCCCCCATGCCCGACGGGTCGAGACTATCAGTCGCCAAAAGAATGCGTGGCTTATCGGTCCCGCTGGACATCGGCCATCACCCTGCCCTCATGCCGCTTTTTCAACCGCCTGTAAGTCGCAAGCGCCTGACCGACGACCTGATCCATGTTGTAGTACTTGTAGGTGCCGAGGCGACCGACGAAGGTCACTTCCGACTGCTCGCGCGCCAACGCTTCGTATCGCCTGTACAGCGCTTGGTTTTCGGGCCGTGGAATAGGATAGTAGGGATCTCCATCGGCGCAGGGATATTCGTAGCTGATACTGGTTTTTGGATGTACTTGGCCCGTCAAATGCTTGTACTCGGTGACGCGAGTATAAGGCACGTCCTCCAATGGATAGTTGATCACTGCGACAGGTAGCGCGCGTCGCAAATCCTGAGTTTCATGGCGAAACTCGAGGCTTCGATAAGGCAGCGTGCCGAAGCGATGGTCAAAGTACTCGTCGATCGGGCCGCTGAAGATAAGATGCGGTGCAAGGCCCTCCCGCCTGAGGTCGCTGAAATCGGTTGCGACCATGACGGTGATATTCTCATGATCTAGCATGTGTTCGAACAAGCGGGTGTATCCATCGCGTGGCATGGCTTGGAACGTGTCTTGGAAATAACGGTCGTCCAAGTTGGTGCGCGTTGGAAGGCGCGCGGTGACCGAACGATCCAGATCGGCCGGGTCAAGCCCCCATTGCTTGCGAGTGTAGCCTTCGAAAAAAGTTTGATAAAGGTCCAAGCCAATTTGAGAAATCACGACATCGCGCGACGTCATGACGGGATCGCAGGGAACTGCCCTTTCTGCCAAAAATCGAGCGGCATCCGCTTCGCTTGAAAGATTGATCCCGTAAAATTCGTTCAGCGTCGAGCGATTGATAGGCATCGGAAGCCGCAGATTGCCTACCTGTGCAAGAACGCGATGCTCATATGGCCGCCACGCCGTAAACCGAGAGAGATAATTGAAGACATCCTCGCTGTTGGTATGAAAAATATGAGGACCATATTTATGCACAAGGATCCCAGCCTCGTTGTAATGATCATATGCGTTGCCGGCGATGTGCGGTCGCCTGTCGCACACAAGAACTTTCTTTTTGCCGTCCTCGGCTAGTCGCTCGGCAAGTACCGATCCGGCAAAACCCGCCCCGACAATAAGATAATCATAAGGCTTCCGCAGACGGGCGTGAGCCTTGGGCAGGTATGCAACCGCGGGTTCGGGGCGGTCGGCGCCCCTGCTCGCCACTGTGCGCTCGATGATGCTCGACATGTTTCTGAAGGTGGCATCCCACGACGATTGCCCCAGCAGATGATCTACCGCGTCTACCCAGGTGTTATCAAAGCGAGCCTGTACGATTGCTGCATCGCAAGCGTCGGCGAACCCATCCGGATCGTCCGCCAAATAGACGCCCGGTAAGGATCCGTAAGTGCGAACGACATCGACAATGCGCGTACTTACGACAGGTCGCCCCGCAGCAAGATATTCCAAGGTTTTCGTAGGACTGATGAACCGCGTGGCTTCGTTCAGTGCAAAGGGCATAAGCGCTGCATCCCAGCCAGAGAGGTAGGCGGGGAGTTCCGCATAGTCTTTCTGGCCCAGGTAGTGGATATTTCGAGTTCTCGGCAGATCCTCGGGGGCAATCTTCGCTACAGGTCCGAGCATGACGAATGAAAGTTCGGGGCGTGCCGCAGCCACGGTCCCTATCAGGTCTAGATCAAGCCTTTCGTCTATGACACCGTAATATCCAAGGCGCGGCTCTGGAATCGCCGCCTGGTCGGGCGGCTGCGGCAAAATTTTTCTCGCCGCGTGGAAATGGAAGGCATCAACGCTTGAAGGGAAAGCGTGGATGTTGTCATGGCGATCTTTTTTTGCCTCGTAGAGGCTGACGCCGCCCGTAAAGACGGCGTCAGCACGTGCCATCAGAGCCTCCTCTGCTATTTTCAGTTCGGGGGGCGCGAACTTGAAATTAGCGAGTTCGTCCATGCAATCGTAGATAACCGCGACCGCGTCGACGTGCCGAGCGAACATAAACATTAGCGGTGTGTAGAACCACAATATCGGTCGACGGCCGCCATGGAGAAGAAGCAGATCGTCAAGCAAGCGCCGGAGTGACCGCTCGCGGGTCTCCTCGCCCCATTCGTGCGGTATGCGCGGGCGGATCGCCTTGACTGTCGTACCCTCAAACGGATGGATCTCCAAATAGGCGAGATGATGATCCGTCGGTATGAATTCCTCAAAAAAGAATACCTGCCGCTCCTGTGCGAAACGCTGCATAAGATGTTGCGGCCTCTGGAACACGAAATCCCATCGCAGATGGGAGAAGCACATGAGTGGAGAATCGGAGGGCAAGGCAGCGAGGGATGGTGATAACGAGCGGAGAAGATCCATGAGCAACCTCGAATAAACAGCCTCCTAAACTTCGAACGTCAGGACAGGTTCCAGGGGGGAAGCGATTTAATAATGCGCTCGAGCTTTCTCACGCTATGTGCCCAGCTCCAATTCGCGAGCACGACGTCCCGAGGGGTGAATTCGTCGAGGTTGTCGAGCATTTCTCTGATGCCGATATGAAAATACTCGGCCGTCGCCGTCCGCCCAGTTAAAGGTGTGATGTATTGTAGGCCGCATTTGAGGTGACTGTTAGCAAGTACTGGAATACCAGCTAGCATGTATTCGGTTAGGATGGCCGGAGCGCCGTCATCGATCCCACACACCACTCCGAGCCGTGCCTGGTTCATCAATCTGTTTACCTCGTCGAACGAGACCCCCGGTGGGTCAACAAAATCAACGTTAATGCCAAGCTCCGTGACCTGTCGGTGCAAATCTTCGATCATTTCGCCGTATCCGCAGACACAGAGCGCTCGTATTGACCGGGGTAGCCTTTCAAGGGCCGCAAATAGGATGTCGTGCCGCTTATAAGGCTGCGCGGCAGCAACGTAGATCACGTCGTAGGTCTTGGGCAGGTTCAAAGGCGTAAATGTCAGGTCTGAAGCAAATTCAGGCCCGATCGGCATTATTGCGGTCTGCACATGCGGATGACGCGAGAGCACTACGTCCGATTGCCACTTGGCACCAGTCAGGATTAGGTCGAAGTGACGGCTTACCTGGAATGGTACACGAAGCGCTGGCGCGTCGATCGAATTGTATATTTTTATGCTATCACGACACGACGCCATAATGTCTTCATCGACGCCGAGCCCCCACACACAAAGGATCTTTGGTGGACCGTATGCTTCGATGTGTCCCAGCATATCGTTAGAAGCAAAGGGGGGATCTGACCCGTTCAGTCGAAATGCACGCCGGGTGAGGAGCGGACTGGATCCCATCGAACTTGGAGGCGGCGTGTTGCCGCGCCAATGGGTCCATATCTCGGCACATTGAACAAGACCTGCTTTGAGAGCCGCAAGGGGAAGCCGTTCGAGATAACCTCCTCTGACCTCGACCGCTTCTGCAGATCTCAAGGCAAATGGAGCATTTCCACGCGAGCCGGCAAGCCACTGATCGCGAAACCAACTAGCAGATGGAATTTCTTGATCGCTCCAATCTCCATCTTGGAAGTCGCTGACAACTACAATACGGCTGAAGTTTCGCATTGAGTTAATGATCAAAACTGTGTCTCCAAGATCTTGTTGAGAGCAACGGCTTGCTCTTGTTGAATCCACTTTGTTTCATCGGCGGCTTGCATCGCCTTTGCCCAACCGAAAGAGCTAGGAAGGAGTTCCCTGAATTTAACGAGCACAATTTTCGGCTTCGCGCGATTCGATGACGCAGGCTTTCGGTCTTCTGCCTGCCGCCTGCTATAGAGGGCATGTCTCCGGCCGGTGCTCAGCATTCTTAAACCACGCCGTGCGCTGCAAAGGATGCGCGATCTGCACGATTGGCCGGTTTGTGGTGAAGACGCTGTGTCTTGATAAGCACTGAGTCTACAATCCTCGTATGTTACCGCGGCTATCTTTGTCGCCATTTCCTCTGTGTACAACGTCGGACGGCCCTTTTCGGATTTCGCCATAAGGTTCCAAGGTCTTTGATGGATACCAGCTTGCCGCGCTGGACAGACTCCCGCTGAAGTGCCTCGGCAGCTGGCCATCAACACCAGTTCGACGATCATCATCTTCCTATTGGTCTTCGGCCTGCAGAACAGTCAGAATAGAGATGGCAATTCGTTACAGGCGAAGCTCGACGAGCTGATCCTAACGTCTCAGGCGCAGAACAAGTTCGTCGGCATCGAGAAGCTCGACGAAGCGGCCTTGCGACGGATGAGCAAGCCACTTGCTGATCAAGCAGAACGCGTCGAAGGCGTCGCCGACAAAGCATCGAAGCGAGATAAGGCATCCGCTTGACTGCAGCTTACTTTATTTCGCTTGGATTTAAGAGGCCATCGGGCCCCTCTGCAATGTCTCAATCGCGTCATGATGGCTGTCCTGACCGGATCCCATGAGAAAAGCCAGCTGTAGGATCACGCGCGGGACACGTGACAGCGACGAGCGGCCGGGCATGTATCTCGCCAGGGGCCAGGCTGCGGCTTTGCCTAGCGGAACGCCAAGCGGGGCGAGGAAGCGGCCGTCGTAGCGGCTCGTGGCGTCGACACCTATCTCCTGCCTCCGACTTCATCGATGTGGTGCAGCAGATCGGCCGGATCCTCATAGACCCTGATTGCACCGGCGTCGCGCAGTTCCTCCCGGCCATAGCCCCCGCTGAGAAGGCCGATTCCGAGCGCCCGGCAGCGGATCGCAGCGAGCATGTCCCAAATGCTGTCTCCAACGACCACAGAGTTTTCGATAGGAACCTTCAAAGCCTTGGCTGCGGCGAGGAAGAGATCAGGATCCGGCTTGGCATATTTCACCTGATCTCTCGTTATGACTGGCAGCGATCTCGGGTCTCACACCCAGAGCGGCAACGTTGACCGCGGCTGTCTCAAGCCTGCCGCTGGTGGCGACGGCATAGGGTATCCTTTCGCTGGACAACCATTGAAGCAATTCGACTGCTCCAGGCAGAGGCTTTATCTGGCTGCCCAGCCGACGGTAGGCAGCTGCGTGCAGCTGACGCAGGCGCTCGTTTTTCTCATCAGTTATCGCTACGGCAGTTTCTCTCAACAGCTGGTTGGTGAACAGTCCGCCGCTCATCCCAATCTTTCGGTGAATCCGCCAGATCGAAAGCTCGATTCCTTCTTCGTCCAACGCTTCCTTCCACGCGAGTACATGTTGATAGACGCTATCAACCAAGGTTCCGTCGAGGTCGAAAAGAAAGGCGTGTTCGATACGCATGTCCTAGCCCTTTCGTGCTGCGGCCGATGGTGACCGACGTGAAAAGTTGGCCAGAGGCCAGTGCTTGATGATCCGTTTAAGGTTCCGCGATCTCGCCGTGAGACTGAATCCTTCTTGAATCCATTTTAGACAAATCAGGAAGGGTAAGAAGCCTGGGCATATTCATTGACATCCACAAGGCCCAGGCACTTTCCCTCATCCATGCCATCCAAGACCACTCCATAGCTTAGGAT
>NZ_JBNDHT010000185.1:0-10559 GCF_056755115.1 Rhizobium sp. SVR5-2C
GTAAGGTCGTTCGCCATCAGTTGAGCTCTCCGGCAACGCAGGCGACAACGAGAAAGATTGAAACCTTCTCCATGGCCGGTGCGTGCGATCGTTCATCACAAGGCGCGCGCAACCTTGCGAGTAACCGGACAGTGCGGGCAATGGCTTGCTGTTCGGCCCTCGTGCGCCTGTTTCGTTTCTCCGACTATGACGCTGTCTTCTGACTGTGACGCGACATTATCATCTTCGGCCGGATGGTCGGCGTAATATCACGTAACCTCTATCGGAGATGGCATCGTCAACCCAACATCGCGTCCCGATGGCCAGCACGAGTTGCTCTCCTGGCTTGACCTTTCCCTATCCGGTCGGCCCTTCGCCATGATCAACGCATCGTTGCGATAGGCCTGGAACGATCCCGCTTGTCAGCGGTTTGATGTTACTTGCAAGAGTGCGTTGAATGCGGAGCTGACTGAATGAGCCAAGAGCGCGGGCGGCGAAAGCTGATGTTGCGGCTTCCTGATATCCGTCATCTTCTAGCCGGGATGGTCAGCGAGACGCTGGGCGAGATGCTTGAAGCGTATGACCTTGCTGGCGACGCGCTGGACCGGTTTCGAAAGCAGAGCCCGAAGGAAGAGAACCTTATCAGGGAGTATGAGTAGCTTTGCCGCGAAATTGAGCAGGAGGTTTTGATCTATTGTACGAGCCGGGAAGCTTTGGGGTAAACAGACGCGCGGTTAGTCGCCGACGGGGCGTTGGACAAAATTCAATCAATCTTCAGGCTTTCCAGCTTGCTGTCGGCCGCTATCTCCGCAGCATCCCTCGGTCCTGTTGATACCTCGGACGGCCAAGCCCAGGCGCGCAGCAATTCGTAGAAGACGCTGAGAACGATCGGCCCCAGGAACAGACCCAGCAGACCGTATGACAGGGTGCCGCCAATCACGCCAATCAGGATAACCAGCATTGGGGTCGCGAGGCCTCGCGCCATCAAGACCGGTTTCAAGACGTTGTCCACGACCATGATGGGAACCGCCACGACGGTAAAGACCAATGCGATCGAAGCCGGCCAGGAGAACCACGCCCAAACGATCGCCGGAAGCAGCACGAGTCCAGGCCCGAGCTGCATCACACAGAGGACGAATACCAGGAAAGTCAGTGCCCCGCGCGCCGGGATGCCGAAGACGGCAAAGCACAGCCCGCACAGCAGTGTCTGCAGGAAAGCGACGCCGATGACGCCCCGCGAGACACTCCGCACTGTCGTTCCGGCCAAACGCGCAAAGCCAACGCCCTTATCGCCGGCAATCCGGTGTGCCAGCACCTGGATCGCCGCAGCCAGTCGTCCCGACATGGTGAGAAAGACGCCCGAGAGAATGATCGAGACGATGAAGCTCAATACGCCGCCGCCGATCGATGCAAGTTTTGCAACAACGACGCCCATGACTTCAAGAATCGGCGCTTGAAACTTGATGATGGTCGAAGCGAGATTGCTTGCTACCTGGTCCCAGGCAGCATGAACGCGCTCCCCGATAACAGGCCAGTCGCGTATGGTCTCCGGCGCGGGTGGCAAGGTGAAGTTGTCTGCCTTCAGCTTACCGACAAGCGCCTGGATCGCATCGGCGAAACTGGTAACGACAAGCGCCAATGGCGCGATGATCAACACAAGGCAGGCCACGACCACAATGGTAGCGGCGATGACTGGCCGGTTTCCGAGAAGTCTCGAAAGCGCCTCGAACATCGGAAAGAGCGCCACTGCAAGGATGGCCGACCAAACGACGATCAGCGCGAAAGGGGCGATGAGAAGCAGGGTCCAATAGGCGAACAGGCCGATGATCCCAAGTTTGACAAGGTCGCTTACTCTTGCCTCTATGGAAATCTGTCCGGCATCGGTTCTTTGCGTTGCCCTCTCGTTTGCCTGCTCCATTGTCGCATCCCGTCCTCCGCATTCACGATCGAGCCCTTCTATGGTGTCACCTCGGGCACGACGTGTCTGATGCTCTGGTCGTCGATGTAGTCCGACGGGCGCTTCTGGCGCTTCCCGAGATCGGGTGCCCGGAACTTTACGCGCTCATAAGGGATCGATTGCAGGATGTGCGAGATGCAGTTGATCCTGGCGCGCTCCTTGTCGTCGGAGGGCACGATCCACCATGGCGCGTGGTTGCTGTCGGTCATCCGCAGCATCTCGTCATAGGCCCGTGTATAGTCCCACCAGCGCTGGTAGGACTCGACGTCCATCGGGCTGAGTTTCCACTGCCTGACCGGATCATCGATGCGGCGCTTGAAGCGGCGTTCCTGCTCTTCCTCGCTGACGGTCAGGAAATACTTCAGCAGAATGACGCCGCTTTCGACGATTGCGGCCTCGAAGCGGGGTGCCAGTTCAAGGAAGCGCTGGGCTTTCTTCTCGCTGGCGAAGCCCATCACGCGGTCAACGCCCGCACGATTGTACCAGCTGCGATCGAAGATCACGATCTCGCCGGCCGCGGGCAAGTGCGCAATATAGCGCTGCATATAGATTTGGGTTTTCTCGCGATCGGTGGGAGCGGGCAACGCGACGACACGGAAGACGCGTGGACTGACCTTCTCCGTTATCCGCTTGATCATGCCACCTTTGCCGGCGGCGTCACGTCCTTCGAAGATGATGACGATCCGGGCGCCCGATTTCTTTATCCACGCCTGCAGATGCGCCAGTTCGATCTGCAGCCGCTTGATCTCTTTGTTGTAATCCCACGATTTCGCCTTCTTCTGCTTGCCCTTGCGTTCCGTCGGCATGTCATGCTTCGCATCGTATACTTCGTCCATCATTCCCTCCATTATGTCGCCCAAGCTCACTGCCCTGCGGAATTGCCTATGAGCGTCCGCAGCGCTTCTTCTCTGCCATTGAAAAGGTTGTGAGCGCCGATGGCCTTGATGATGCCGGCGCGCTCGAGGATGCCCCGGCCTTCCTCGCTGAGGTCGGCAATTGCGAAGACGATGCCCCGCTTCGCAAGGATCTCGGTCACAGCATCGAGTGCGGCCGCGCCCGTGCTATCGATATGTGTGATGGCGCTGGCATCCAGCACGAAGCATTTGGTTTCGGGGGCCAGCTCGTTCACAACCTGCATCAGCCGCATGCGCACATAATCGGCGTTGTAGAACAGGACGCTCCCCTGGATCGCGAAGACGGCCGCATCCTGGACGGGGCGAGCGTCCGGAAAGCGGGCAAGGTCGAAGAAACCGTGCCGTCCTTCGATGTGGCCGAGCAGCCCATCGCGCGGAAACATTGTCTTGCGAAGGAGGTAGACGAGGGTTGCGGCAACGGCGACGATCACGCCGTTGAGAACGCCGAAGCTGATTGCGCCCCACATGGCGATCAGCGCGAAGACGAATTCCATGCGGCTGATCCGCCAGATCTTACGCAGCTCATGGACATCGATGAGGCTGATGGCTGCCGATGCAAGGATCGCCGCAAGTGCAGGAATCGGAAGTATCCGCAGTGCGCTATGCAGGAAAACAAGTGCTGCAATCAGCGTGGCGGCCGAAACCAGACCTGCGGCTTGTGAAACGCCGCCGGTCGACAAGTTTATAGCCGTTCTCGAATCCGACATGCTGATGGGAAACGAGCCGAACAGGCCGGGTGCAATGTTGGCAGCGCCAAGGCCGATCAGCTCCTGATTGGCATCAACCTCTTCGCCGGTCCGCGATCCAAAGCTTCGCGCGGTTACGATGCCAGCGCCGAAGCTCACGAGAAAGATCGCAGCCGAACCAAGCACGATCTTGTCGAACGGCATCGCGTAAAATGCCGGCAGGGAGAGCGTCGGCAGCCCAATCGGAATGTCGCCGACGACGGCGATGCCGTGGCCCCGGAAGTTGAAGAGCGCAGAGAGAATGACGGAAATGACCACCACGAGAACGGGGCCTGGAACCTTGAGGTTGAACGCCTTGACGATCCAGAGCAGCGCAAACATCGACAGGCCGAACAGGAGCGACGGCCAGTGAATGGATGCGCTCTTTCCAAGGGTCTCGACGAGCGGCGGGATCAGCCCATCCGACTCGATTTTCACCCCGGTGAAGCGGCCGATCTGCCCGACCAGAATGGAGAGCGACACGCCTGCGAAGAACCCAACAAGGATGGGACGGGATAGAAAGCTTGCCAGGACGCCGAGCCTCAGCAGTTTCGCAGCAATGCAGAAGACACCGACGCCGAGGGCGAGGGCCGAGGCGATGGCAACCCGATCGACGCTGGCGGCCGCGGGCTCGGCTGCGATGATGGCGGCCATCGCGGCCGCAAGCACGGTCATGGTTGCGGCGTCGGGGCCGACGATCAGGAGCCGGGAAGGACCGAAGATCGCGTAGGCGATCGGAGCAACGATGCTTGCGTAGATGCCGGTTTCCGGCGGCAGACCGGCGATCGCGGGATAGGCGATAGCGCTCGGCAGGCCCACCGCGGCGATCGACAGCCCGGCCGGAATATCGCTGCGGAGCCAATCTCGATTGAAACCGGCCAACCCCCGCAACAACGGAAGACTGCCTATCACCGCTCGCTCCTTATCGTTTGTCGTTGGCTCCTCTTTCCCGCCGTCGCGCCTGCATCGCCGACGGTCGAAGAGGCCGGCGTCTCATATTAGTGTTCGAGAAACACGAAGTTCATCCAACTGCTCATACGCAGCAGCACCTTCCGGAGAATTGCGACGTGGTGCCAGTGGTCGGTATAGACAGCGACCTCCGCGACGACACCGCCTGGTAGTTGGTAGTCGCGGGTGTCTTCGAGCAGTTCGATGCGCGCCAGCGTCTGGCCGGGCGAAACTCGCTCGGGCGATTGCGGGTCGATCAGTGCGCCGCTCGGCTGTAACTGGCCTTGGGCCATCACGTCGATGACTTCCTGAACCCGTGCTTTGAAAATCTTGCCGGGCACCGCTTTGAAAGCCACTTCTGCTTCGTCACCGACGCGGACACGCTGCAGCGAGTTCTGGATGAACGCCGCCGCCAGCATGCGATCCTGACTATCGATGAAGACCATCACCGGCCTCAGGGGAAGCGGGTTCGCCATCATGCCCGGCCGGAGAAAGACCTGCGTCACATAGCCATCACTTGGCGCCCGGATCGTTGTCTGGTCGAGGTCATATTCGGCATTGCGCAACTGGGCCTGCAACCTCGCCACCGTGGGGTTCGTGCCATTGATCTCGGATTCATAGGCGAGCCTTGCCTGCGCCGCCTGTGCGCGTGCAGTATCAACCGCAGCCTCCGAGGTGAGATAGATGCCGCGCCGGTTCTCGACTTCGAGCTCGGAATAGACGGCGCCCCTGCCGCTCGACTTTGCATTTTCATTCGATGCCTGGAATTTCTCGAACGCCTGCAGCGACCGATCCCGCGAGGCTTCCGCACCCGTGACCGCTGCGTTGGCGGCGTCGAGCGCGGCCTTCAATTGTCGAACCGTTTGCTCGGCCTCCGCAAGAGAGGCTTTTGTCTGGTCCACCGTATATTGATAGGGTCGCGGATCAATGCGGAAGAGAACATCGCCCTTCTTCAGCGGAACGTTCGGCGAGACCGGGACATCGATAACCTGCCCCCCGACCACCGGGATGACAGGAGCGGACGTGAAGTAGATGCGCCCATCGCTCGAATAAGGATGGTTGTAGCTCATCAGAAGAATAAGCGCGGAGATGATGAATATTCCGCCAAGGACGGCAGTCGCGAGCGACCACTGGTTCACTGGAATCCGAAATAACTTGAAGATTGTCCAGCAGATCGCGGCGTAGGTGAGCATGAGGAGCAGTTCCATCAGGCGTTCTCCCTCTCCGGCGTTTTCGCCTCAAGCTCTGCTATCCGCGCATGTAGACGGGCAATCTCCGCGTTCGCTTCGGCCTCCGCCGAGAGCTTTCCATCCGGGCGAATGCCCCAGCCGCGATCTTCCCGGTAGAGCGTGGCCCAGATGAAAAGGAAGGGCCAAATGACGTGGAGCGTGAAAAGGCTGACCCATCCCGCAACGTGTATCGCGTCCTGATGAGGATGATTTCGAGCCTTGGCTATCAGATGCGGAATGTCGTGGATCGCGATCACCGCGTAGAACAGGGTGACGACGACGAAAACCAGCACGCCCAAGGCAAAATAGTCGAGAAACACGGCCCCTCCTTTTCGGCTTGGTCCAGCCGAGCCGTTCGGCGCTATCGACCCTGCAATAGTAGACCCGCTTTGGCGCAAACGCCCGTAGCATCGCGTAACCTCTATCGCTTCGATGAAGACGGTTCGGTGCTGAAGAGTGACCGTGAATGGCCGTCGCGGCCGATCGCTTGAGGCGGCGAATTTGTTCAGCGCACGACCGAACCGGCTTTACGCGCCCGGGAAGCCGACCAACCGTAGGATCGCGTAAGTTACGCCTCTGCCCTCAGCAGGCGTTATATACTGTGACAATCTGCTTAACGCGTTTCGATTGCGGAGGCGGGCATGACTTCGGGAGAAAGCAACTCGACCCATTTGTCCGTTCTCGAGACGGCCGAGGCGCATTTTCCTGACCAAAAGAGGCTGGTGCAGCGACTTTTTTATGTGAATGAGGCATTTCGCAGCATGTGTGAGGATCTGGTCGCCGCAGCGGAGGCCTTGGCGCATGTCGAAGGCCTGCCGGACAACCTGCGGGAAGCGCGGCGGCAAGAATACGCCGCTCTAGTCGATGCCCTTTTGAAAGAAATGGGCGAGGCACTCGCCCAGTCGAAAATCGTAATGCTCAGGAGGCCCTCGGACACCAGGCCGAGATCTCCGTGAGGCACGCATCATTGCAACTGTTTGATTCAAAGGAGATCGATGCGCGATGAAAGCAATTTCCCGCAGGCTGCTCGGCGGACTATCAGCCCTCGCAATCATATCGTTGCATCCCGGCCCGCTGGCGTATTCGCAGACGCCAACACCCACGCCAAACCCCGCGCCCGCTCAGGCTGTCGAGGCTAAGGCGGAAACCGAACTGCTTTCCGAGGATGATCTCGAGGTCCTTGTGGCGCGCATCGCGCTTTATCCGGATGAACTTGTCGCCGCGATCTCTGCGGCGTCGCTGTTTCCCTTGCAGGTCGTGGAGGCTGCCCGCTTCCTTGAGGCCAAAAAGAAGGACGCCAACCTCAAGCCGAAGGACGATTGGGACGGAAGCGTCATCTCGCTTCTGAACTATCCGGACATCATCAAGATGATGAGCGAGGATCTCGATTGGACGCAATCGCTTGCTGATGCACTTACCAATCAGCAGAAGGACGTGCTGATCGCCATTCAGCAGCTTCGCGACGAGGCGGTGGCGAAGGACGTCATCAAGACCGACGACAAGATCACCGTGGTGACGGAGAATGAAAACATCGTCATACGGCCGACCAATCCGGAGAAGGTCTACATCCCGCAATATCCACCCGAAATGTTCTATGAACCGGGCTACGCAGCTGCGCCGATCTCCTATTATCCCGATTCCTACGACAGCTACTATTATCCGGGCGCCGCATTCTTCGCCGGTGCGATCACCGGGATCGCATGGGGCGCCATCGTCAACTGGGACGATTGGGGCGTATGGGGTGGTGATTGGGGCGGCGACATCGACGTCGACTGCAACAACTGCTTCAACGACCGGAACTTCAACGGCAAGGTCAAGTGGAACGACATCGACTGGACCAAGGTCGACCGGAGTAAGCTAAATATCGGAAAGGATCAGCTTGCCAATCTCGATCGTTCAGCGATCAAGTCCAGCCTCCAGTCCGACAACCGCAACCAGATCAAGAACAAGGTCAGCAACCGCCAAGGCAACATCGGGCCGGGCACTAGGGACATCAGCGACCGTGCCGACGACATCCGCAAGGGCACGGTCCAAGGCTTGAAGGCAAATCCGGGATCGGCGGGAAATCTCGCCGCCAATCGACCGGGCGCTTCTCGGCCGGAAGCCCGTCCAGGCAATGCGGGCAATCGTCAGGCTAACGTGGCGAACCGTCCATCAAAGCCGGCGGCGAAAGCAAACAAGAAGCCCAGCGCGCCGAAGATGGCAGCGCGAGCCGACAATCGGCCACGCCAGTCAAGCGCCCTCGGCAACATGCAGTCCGGCCGCCGCGAAGCGGTTGCTTCCAAGCGAGGAGGGCAGAGCATGGGAGGCGGGCATCGCGGTGGGTCTCGCGCTGCCAGTCGCCCGCCTCCGAGGCCGCACGGCGGCGGCGGTCGCGGCGGTGGACGCGGCGGCGGTGGGCGCGGCGGCGGCCGGCGTTAGGTTCCAAGCTTTTCAGATGACCGGAGACAAACCATGACACTACGGTTGAGATTGATCCCGCTGCTGCTCGGTACGGCGCTGTCCCTGGCTTTCGAAGCTCCGTCCACGGCCCAGATGCAGACGGACCTTTCGGAGTTCGCGGCCGGAACCCCGCCATCATTCGACGATCCATCGGCGGCGCTTCAGCGGTTCAAGACCGTGCTGAGCGACGATGATCTCGACGGTTTGGCAAAGCTCCTCGGCCTGGATGCCGCCAAGCTGCGGTCCAGCAACGAGGCCATGGCAAGCTATGGCCTCATCCGCCAGGGCGCGGCACGGCAGTTGCGCCTTCAGGCTGTAGGAGATCGCCAGATCGTTCAAGTGGGAGATGTCCTCTGGCCGTTGCCATTCCCGCTGTCGAAGGACAAGAATGGCAAGTGGGCGTTCGATACCGAGGTTGGGCTGCAGGAAATCGTCAACCGTCGCATCGGCGAGAATGAACTCTCGACGATCCAGACCATGCACGACTATGTCGCGGCCCAGCGCGAATATGCGTCCGAGGATCGGGATGGGGACGGCATTTACGAATATGCCCAAAGGCTGATCAGCAGTCCCGGCAAGGTGGACGGTCTGTACTGGGATCCAAGTGTGTATGGTGAAGAAAGCCCGGCAGGCGCTATGGTTGAAACGGCCGCCTTCGACAAAGCCAAGCGCGGTGAGGGCTACTTTGGATATCGCTATCGCATCCTGACGGGGCAGGGAGACAATGTGCTCGGCGGCAAGCAAAGCTATATCGTCAACGGCCACATGACTGGCGGCTTTGCGCTGCTCGCCTGGCCGGTCAAATATCGGGTGACCGGCGTGCAGACATTCATCATCAACGGAGTGAGCGTCGTCTACCAACGCGACCTGGGGCCGCAGACGGAAGAGCGGGCCGCGGCGATCAAGGACTTCAATCCCGATTCCAACTGGACTGTCGTTCGCGACTAGCGCGGACCGGCGATGTCGTGCGCGACGGCGGAGAGCGCCCGCCTTCGCGCGATTGGAGTACCGCCGCCCGCCAGCGTTCGCCCACGCCGTCGGGGCAGGGCGGGGATCTCTTCGCTCGTCATTTCATGCAGATCGTCCATCAATCGACGGGCGTGCACGGAATTCTGATCATGTTTGTATAGGGTAGCCTTACTGCAAGACATCGGTCAGCCGGCGCCATTGCGCCAGCTACCGTTGCAGACCAAAGACTTTCGCGCAATTTCTCCGCCGATACCAAAGCGGGAACGATCACTCGATGGGCGGCTCCCACGTCAGGAACAAGCCGACGTCGCCCGGCATGCCGTCCGGAAAGTTGATGATCGCTGCCTTCAGCCCGTAGCCCTGGGGCTTGGCGATCTGCTCGAAAAGCTCATGCAGTTCCTTGGCCTTCCCCTGGAGCGTCTGCTGCCAGCCGGGAAGGTTATTGTTGATAGCACGGCCGCTATCGGTGCAGAAGCTCGAAGGGAAACTATAGATCAGGGCTTCGTACTTTCCGTCGGTGGCCGCTTTCATGACCAGCCGCTTGATGACGGCGCGCTCGGTTTCATCGATATGCTTGCGGAAAAAATCATCCACGAACTCGGCGTGCTTCTTTGCCTCGCGCGCCTTTATCTTTTCGTCGCGCTCCATCTCCTTAAGCTGAAGCTCAAGGGCCCGTTTGCGCAGTTCTTCCGCGCTGGTCATTGGATGGGATTTGGACGTCTCCGTTGATGTCATCGCCATAGCCTCCAAAATTTGAGGAGATGATAGGGCGATTGAAGACGCTAAGGCAGTAAAATACGCGTCCCTGGAGGTAGCATACGGTAGGTTACGTTTGGCGTTTTTTGGCGGTTAGCGGAAACCGACGCGTTGTGCCGATCAGGCTTCCAGATGATGGGGTAGTGCCTGAGAAGCCCTATGCCGCCGCCGCTCTAACGAACGAGCCGTTTTCCGCGCCGTGCGCAGTTGGTCGATCGTGGGCTGCCACCAAATGGCACCAGCGGTTTCTTGGGCCGTGCCGGGCCGCGATGGCCATGTTCTGACGAGTTCCTCCAGTGTTGCGGGACGCCAGCGTCCCCAAATGTACGTATCGTCTGCAGGAATGTCGGCGTAGAAGGAACGAAGGATTTCCGGATCGACCAGTTCCCCGCCGATGCCGGTAAAGATGACGATGCCATAGGTCGGCGTCATCACCGGGCGGCCGAGGGGTGGAGGGTCGTCGGGCACCAACGGGTAGCGCCGGCGGCGCCGTTCGCCTGCGCGGAGACGCGAGGCTCTTTCCTTGTCCGTTCCGCGTCGTTCCGCCTGCCGCCTTTTGCGCTCCTCAGGCTCGTTGCGCCTAGCAGCGGCCTCGATATGATCCCAGTGGCCGCGTAGCGCCTCGTAAGACCGATAAGGA
>NZ_JBNDHT010000186.1:0-10413 GCF_056755115.1 Rhizobium sp. SVR5-2C
TAGAAGGACAGGCCTGCAAGGGCCGCCAGCGGATGGGTCACGACATAGGTCGGAATCGCTTTCAGCCAGTGCGAATGCGGCGCTTTGTCCTCGAACGCGGCGCGGAATTCCGGCTGCCTCAACGCCGGAAGAATCTTCTGCGAGATGCCGCCGGAAAGATAGACTCCGCCCTTAGCCATGAAGATCATCGCCAGGTCGCCGGCCAGTCTTCCGAGATATGTCGAAAAAAGCGAGATGGTCTCCACCGCCGTCGCATCGGATCCGGCAAGCGCATGAGAGGTGATGTCGGCAGGGTCGCTGTACTTGGGATCGATGCGGTCCGCCTTGCAGATTGCCCGGTAGAGATGAACGATCCCGCGCCCGGAAAGGATCTGCTCGGCCGAAACACGGCCCTCGATCGTTTCGACATAGGGAAAGATTTCCAGATCGCGCTTGCTGCGGGGGCCGAGATCGACATGGCCGCCTTCGCCCGGCACCGGGATCCACCCGCCCTGCACGTGTGCAAGCCCACCGACGCCGAGGCCCGTTCCAGGACCGAGCACCACGCGGGAAGCGACAATCTCCTTCGATGCTGAGCCGATCAGTTCGCGCTCGCCATCGCCGAGCGAGGAAATCGCCAGCGCCTGAGCTTCGAAGTCGTTGATGACAAGCACGTCCTCGATGCCGAGACCTTCGATCATCGTATGCGGACGGACGACCCAGTCGCAGTTGGTCAGCGGAATTTCATCGCCATTGATCGGTCCGGCAACGGCAAGGATTGCAGCGCGGGGCCGCATGTCCGTCTTAGCCAGAACGCCGTTGCGGATCGCTTCGTCGATCGTCGTGAAGTCGGCTGTTCTGACATTCGGGAAATTGATGGCCTCTGCCGACGCATCCGGGAGGATGGAGAAGCGTGCATTCGTTCCACCGATATCACCGATGAGGATCGGAAAGGGCAGGTGAGCATCACTGGTGTTGAGCATGGACATAGCCGGTTCCGTATTTAGGCGTGCAGCGTCGCGATGAGCTTTTCGGCGGTCGCGTGGTTCAGGGCCATTGGGATGTCGTAAACGATCGCAAGCCGCATCAATGCCTTCACATCGACATCATGCGGCATCGGCGTCAACGGATCGACAAGGAAAATAAGCGCGCTGACTTCGCCGGTGGAAATCAACGCGCCGATCTGCTGATCGCCGCCGAGCGGCCCGCTCTTCAGGCGCGTGACGTCAAGATCGGGAACGGCGTCGAGAACGCGGCCACCGGTTGTTCCGGTTGCCACTATCTTCCATTTGGAAAGCAGGTCTCTGTTGCGTCGGGCAAAGTCCGCCATCTCATTCTTCTTCTGGTCATGCGCAATCAATGCGAGGCATTTGCCGCCGGCCATGAAAAAGGACCTCCATCCTAAGGATTCAATCGATTGGGCGGCTTCTATACCAAGCGTACGAGTTGATACACAAGTCTCTGCGCCATCACGGCATGGCCGGCTTCTCAGGTGGAACAGGGCCGGTGGTAGGAAGGAGGTCCTCGCTCGCCGGCAAGGCCGCCGGAGCGGCCGTCACAGCATTTGCGGCCGGGGCACCGCCATACGTTCCGGCGATGGTCGCTGCCGCAGCCGGTGCATCAAGAACCGCTGCGCACGCCTTCGGGAGATCGGAGACCATGACTTCGCGCGGTGGCTTGGGAGGCTTCGGAGAGGGTTTCGGCGGCGCCCACGGCTCCTTGGTGAACCACCAGGCGAGGGACTTGTCGCATCCGTCGCCGGCTGCGACTGGCGCCTGTGGTTTGCAGCCGGCGGCGCCCGGCGGGCATTTGATGCGGATGTGGAAGTGTGAATCGTGGCCGTATTCGGGCCTCAGCTTGCCGAGGTTCGCGCGGTCGCCCGTCCACGTGTCGCACATCTTCTTCTTGATCGCCGGATTGACGAAGATGCGTTCCACTTGCGGATAGCTTGCCGCAAGCATCAGCAGTTCCGCCCGCTGTTCGGTCCATGCCTTCGGATCGACAGTCAGGAACTTGTCCTTCTGCAACATGGTCGTGAAGGGCAGCGTTTCCCGCTCCTCATAGCTCATGCGGTGCGAAGGCATCGGCGTCAGCCAGACATCGGCATCGAGGCCGATCTGGTGCGAGGCATGCCCGTTGAACATCGGCCCGCCGCGCGGTTGGGCGATGTCGCCGACCAGAATGCCGGGCCAGCCGATCTTGTCATTCGCATCCTGCGAAAATTTTTCGAGCAGTGAGATCATAGCGGGGTTGCCCCAGCGCCGGTTGCGCGAAAGGCGCATCGCCTGCCAGGTGGGACCGTCGGACGGAAGCGCGGCGGCGCCGGTCATGCACCCCTTGGCGTAGAAGCCGATCGGCCGCGCCGATCCCTGTGTCGGCAGCGCCACCGCGCCGAAGAGCGCCTTGGCACTGCCCGGGCTCGGCTGCTTCTGCTGTGCGCCGACATCGCCGGCGGCAAAGCTTGCGCCGATTGCGCCGGCGAGCGTCAGCTTGCCGAAAGTCCTGAAAGCCTGAACCAAACCGAAAGCCATGCCGTTCCCTTGCCGCGTCTGCCGAAGTGATTTGCATCGAATCTATCGTGAAAAGCGATTTTGGTGAATCGATGTTTTGGCAGGCGGCAAGGATATCTAGCTACTCTCGAGCCACTTTGCGCTGCGCTCCGTGGTGCTGTCGACGCTAGTCTGCCTCGTTTAGGAGAAATGGCAGCATCCTGCTCAAGATGCTGTCTCGTAGAACGTAGTGGTGCAGAAGTGCCGCTGCGGCGTGAACACCGACGAGAGCAATAATCGACCATGCCGTTACGCCGTGCAGATCAGCGAGGAGATGTCGCGTGTCTGCCGAAAAAGCAACTGGCGAAGGAATCGAGAACAGGCCGAAGAAGTTCATTGGAATGCCCACGGACCATCCGAGTAGAATGCCGAGCGCTATCTGGACAGCTAGAAGGGCATAAAGCAAGTGGTGCACCAAGGTGGCCGCGACATGCTGAACTCCCGATGTGAAAGGTGGCAAGTTCCTGCCATAGACTGAACGCCAAAGAATGCGGCCTATGACAATGATAGTCAGAGCAATTCCGCTCGCCACATGCAAGGATATCAACTCGACGCGTATGTTCGTCCCTTTCTGAAATTGCTCCCAGACATGGGCGCTCGTGAACTGAAACAATACTAGAACGGCAGTTGACCAATGAAATAGTATCGTCAAACGGTCATAGGAGGAGCCGTCCAAAGAGTTCGGAACGGCTAATGCACTAACCTTCATGATTCATGATCTCCGTGGATGATGGTCGTTAAACACGTCACCCGCGGATTTTATTCACTAGGGTTGATCTCGCGGGAGAGCGCCAGGGATTTGCTTCGCCATCATCTCGGTGCGATCGCGCGTGATCCCCTCGTATCGCAGCGTCAGGCGTTGGCGAGAATATCGGCGGTTTTGCGCACGCGGGAAATACGCGGAAGGATGCGCTCGCAGGCGAAGGAGTGCATTTCCTGAGAAAAGGTGGTCATGGCGTCCTCGACGGCGATGACGGCGTAGTTGTGGGCAAAGGCATCACGGATCGTTGCCTCGACACCGAAATTCGTGGCGATGCCCGTCAGGATCACGGTGTTGATGCCGCGGCGGCGAAGCTGCAGATCCATCTCCGTGCCGTAGAAGGCGCTCCAGTGATGCTTGACGATATGGACATCTACCGAGAGTGCGGCGATTTCAGCCGGAGCAGCGGTGGCCGCGGCGGGAAGGCCGCCTTCAGGCAGGACCATGGGTTCGTCCACCGGCTGGTTGACAGTATCGGCATAATCCGGGGAGAATCCGACGGTAACGAGGACCACCGTTCCGCCTTCCGATTTCAACCGGGTAGCGATTGCGGCGGTGTTTTCGATGACTTGCTGGGCGGAATGCGGCGCAACCGGCCGGCCGACGATGAAGCCTTGCAGATCGATGGAAATGAGCGCGGTGGTCTTGGGATCGTAAAGCGACATGAAAAATCTCCGGGGACAGAAACATGAGGAAATCCTCACAATGACAGATATGAGGATAACCTCACAAAAATCAAGCCCCGAGCCGCAGAGCCGTACCCCGAAGCGTCAGCGCGGCCATGAGCGCGTCGCCGTTCTTCTGGAGGCCGCGGCGAAGGTCTTTCTTGAAAAGGGCTACGACGCGGCGACCATGACGGAGATCGCAGCCGCGGCCAATTCCTCGATCGGTTCCCTCTACCAGTTCTTCCCGACCAAGCTGTTGCTCGCCGAAGCACTGCACATCGACCGCCTGCAGCAACTGAACAACGGGCTCGCCGAACTGGCGGAAAGGATCCGCGGGCAGACGGCCGCCGAGATCGGCGATGCAATCTTCACGCGGCTCGGCCGCTTCATCGAGGAATATCCGGAATTTCCCGTTCTGGCCGCGCGACGCGACGTACCCAAGGAGCGCAAGGCGAAATCGCGTGCGGAACTTCGCGCCAGCATCACGGCGCTGTTGAAGAACGCCGAGCCTTCGGTCGAGCGCGACATCGACCTGTTGGCTTCCCTCGTCCTGGAGCTCCTGCGTATCATCGTCGCAGCGGCTTATGATCCCGACGGTTCGGGCGATCCGCGGCTGGTGGGCGAATTGCGGCGCATGCTCCGCAAGCGGCTCGAGGAAGTGACGCCCTGAACGCGGCTATCAGGCCAAAATTTCGCACGCTGCATAAAAACGGATCTCTTTTCTATTTTTTGCCTGTATTTCCCGTATTCTCGACAGAGCTAAAAATGGACAGGGGTTGGTGAATGGCGGTTGCCTGGTGGAATAGAAGTGCTCTCGTTGCTCTCGCAGTCTTGATCTCCTTGCCCCTGGGCGCCTCGGCTCAGGAAGAGAACTTCAGGATCGGGACGTCGACGATCGGCGAACTCAAATACAAGCCCGGCTTCAAGCATTTCGATTATGTCAATCCGGACGCACCGAAAGGCGGAGACCTGAGGCTTTCGACCGCCGGTACCTACGATACCTTCAACCCGATACTGACGAAGGGTGAAGTGGCCGTCGGCCTGACGCTGCCTTTCGAAACCCTGATGAAATCGGCCGACGACGAAGTGCTCGCCTCTTACGGACTTCTGGCTGAGGGTGTCTCCTATCCCGATGACGTTTCCAGCGCGACCTTCAGGCTGCGCGCCGAAGCGAAATGGGCGGACGGGAAGCCGGTCACTCCGGAAGACGTGATCTTCAGCTTCGACAAGACGAAGGAGCTCAATGCGCTTTCGGCCAACTACTACCGGCATGTCGTCAAAGCCGAAAAGACCGGCGAACGCGACGTCAAGTTCACCTTCGACGAGAAGAACAACAAGGAGCTCCCCAACATCCTCGGCCAGCTGATCGTCGTGCCGAAACACTGGTGGGAAGGCACGGGCCCCGACGGCAAGCCGCGCGACATATCGAAGACGACGCTCGAACCGGTGATGGGATCGGGTCCCTACAAGATCGCCGCTTTCTCGCCGGGCTCGACGATCCGCTACGAACTCCGTGACGACTACTGGGGCAAGGACGTCAACGTGAATGTCGGCCAGAATAACTTTCGCAACATTTTCTACACGTATTTTGGCGACCGCGACGTAGAGTTCGAGGCCTTCCGTGCGGGCAATATCGATTACTGGCAGGAAACGCAGGCAGCCCGATGGGCAACGGGATATGACTTTCCCGCGGTAAAGGATGGGCGCGTCAAGAAGGAGGATGTGCCCAATCCGCTGCGCTCGACCGGCATCCTTCAGGCGCTCGTTCCGAACATGCGCCGCGACGTCTTCAAAGACGCGCGGGTGCGCGAGGCTTTGAACTATGCCTTCGACTTTGAGGAACTCAACCGCACGGTCGCGTTCGGCAGCTATAAGCGGATCGACAGTTATTTCTGGAATACGGAGCTTGCCTCCTCTGGTCTTCCGCAGGGCCGGGAGCTCGAAATCCTTGATGGCTTGAAGGACAAGGTCCCGCCGGAGATATTCACCGCGCCTTACAGCAACCCTGTTGGCGGAGACCAGCAGAAGAGTCGCGGCAACCTGCGCAAGGCGATTTCTCTGCTGAAGGACGCGGGATGGGATATCAAGGGCAGCCGCATGGTGAACACCAAGACCGGCCAGCCGCTGAGCTTCGAAATCCTGTTGTCGAGCCCCATGCTGGAGCGCTGGGCCGTGCCCTATGCCAACAATTTAAAGAAGATAGGCATCGATGCCCGCGTCCGCACCGTCGACGCTTCGCAATATACCAACCGCGCCCGCAGCTTCGACTACGACATGATCTGGAATGTCTGGGCCGAGACGATGAACCCCGGCAACGAGCAAGCCGATTACTGGGGTTCAGGCTCGGTCGATCAGCAGGGCTCGCGCAACTATGCGGGCATTGCCAATCCGGCCGTCGATGCCCTCGTTCGCATGATCATTTTCGCGCCGAACCGCGACGAGCAGGTGGCTGCGATCAAGGCAATGGACCGCGTGCTGCTGGCCAACCACTATGTCATCCCTCTGTTCTACCGGGATACCTATTCGATCGCCTATTGGGATAAGGTTACGCATCCGGCAGAGTATCCGGAATATTCCCTTGGCTTCCCGGAAAGCTGGTGGTCGAAGGAGGCGAAATAGCGGGGTTGCATTGCCGGGACTGCTGGGCTCCAAATGGACCTCCCGAATCACCGCCGCAAAACCCAAAACCGGTGCAACCGGCCGAAGGCTAGCTGATTGAAAACTCCTTATGCGACGCGCACACTGATGAATTTCGATACCCGGGAGGCCGCGCGCTGATGGGAGCCTACATTCTTCGACGCCTGCTTTTGATGATACCGACGATTGTCGGCATCATGGCGATATCGTTCACGGTCATCCAGTTTGCGCCGGGCGGCCCTGTCGAGCAAGTTATCGCGCAGTTGACCGGCCAGGCAGATGGTGCCGACCAGCGCCTTTCCGGCGGCGGGGACGCCGTACAGCAGTTCGATGACAGCGGCTCCCGGTACCGCGGTGCGCAGGGCCTCGATCCCGAATTGATCGCCAAGCTCGAGAAGCAGTTCGGCTTCGACAAGCCGCCGCTGACGCGGTTTCTGGAAATGATGTGGAACTACAGCCGTTTCGATTTCGGCGAGAGCTTCTTCCGCAATACCTCGGTGCTCGATCTCATCAAGGAAAAGCTGCCGGTCTCGGCCTCGCTCGGCATCTGGATCATGATCTTCTCCTACGGCATCTCCATTCCGCTTGGCATCCGCAAGGCGGTGAAGGATGGTTCGACTTTCGACGTGTGGACCTCCGGCGCGATTATCATCGGCTACGCCGTGCCGAGCTTCCTGTTCGGTATCCTGCTGATCGTGCTTTTCGCCGGCGGCTCGTTCTACGATTGGTTCCCGCTGCGCGGTCTGGTTTCGGACAATTTCGACCAACTGCCCTGGTGGCAGAAGCCGCTCGATTATTTCTGGCACCTGACGCTGCCGCTGATCTCGCTCTCGCTCGCCGCCTTTGCGACGACGACGCTGCTGACGAAGAATTCCTTCATCGAGGAGATCAAGAAGCAATATGTGACGACCGCCCGCGCCAAAGGCTTGAATGAGCGGAAGGTGCTTTACTGCCACGTTTTCCGTAACGCCATGCTGATCATCATCGCCAGTTTTCCCGGCGCCTTCATTTCCGCCTTCTTCACCGGCTCGCTGCTGATCGAGAACATCTTCTCGCTCGATGGCCTCGGCCGTCTCGGCTACCTCTCGGTCGTCAACCGCGACTATCCAATCGTCTTTGCCACACTCTACATCTTCTCGCTGCTTGGTCTTTTCGTCGGTTTGCTCTCGGACCTGATCTATACCTGGATCGACCCGCGCATCGATTTCGAGCGGAGGGATGTCTGATGGATACGGCCGCCAACCCGACGCCCGTTACCCCGGTCAAACCGCCGCGCAAGGGCCTGCTTTCCCCGACGAACATCCGCCGCTGGCGGAACTTCAAGGCAAACCGGCGCGGCTACTGGTCGTTCTGGCTGTTCATGGCGCTGTTCATCCTGACCCTGTTTGCGGAATTCATCGCCAACGACAAGCCGATTATCGCCTCCTACAAAGGCGAGATACTCTTTCCGGTGCTGGTAGACTATCCGGAGGAAAAGTTCGGCGGCTTCCTGGCTGAGGCAGATTACCGCTCGGATGTGATCGCAGACGAGATCAATGCCAATGGCTGGATGATCTGGCCGCCGATCCACTATTCCTACCGCTCGGTGAATTCCAACATTCCGCATTCCGCGCCGACGCCGCCGTTCTGGCTGATGAGCGAGGAGGAGCGCTGTTCCGGTTATCCGCAAGGCATCAACGATCCCAATTGCAACTACGGCAATCTCAACTGGCTTGGAACCGACGATCAGGCTCGCGACGTGCTCGCGCGCATCATTTACGGTTTTCGCATCTCCGTACTCTTCGGCCTGGCATTGACCATCTGCTCGGCAATTGTCGGTGTGACGGCCGGCGCCGTGCAGGGGTATTTCGGAGGCTTGACGGACCTGCTTCTGCAGCGCTTCATCGAGATCTGGTCATCGATGCCCGTGCTCTACATCCTCCTGATCATCGCCGCGATCCTGCCGCCGGGCTTTTTCGTGTTACTCGGCATCATGCTGCTCTTCTCCTGGGTGGGATTTGTCGGCGTGGTGCGCGCGGAATTCCTGCGCGCCCGCAATTTCGAATATGTCCGCGCCGCCCGCGCGCTCGGCGTCAATAACCGCACGATCATGTGGCGCCACCTGCTGCCGAACGCGATGGTCGCGACGCTGACCTTCCTGCCCTTCATCCTGTCCGGGTCCATCACGACGCTGACATCGCTCGACTTCCTCGGCTTCGGCATGCCCCCTGGCTCGCCGTCCCTCGGCGAGATGATTGCCCAGGGCAAGACCAATCTTCAGGCGCCGTGGCTAGGGCTGGCTGCTTTCTTCACCATGTCGATCATGCTTTCCCTGCTGATCTTCGTTGGCGAGGCCGTGCGAGACGCGTTTGACCCGAGAAAGACCTTCGCATGAGCCAGATGTCCGAACCTCTTCTCTCCGTCCGCGATCTCTCCGTCGCCTTCCATCAAGGCGGCGAAACATCGCTGGCCGTCGATCGCATCTCCTTCGATATCAAGAAGGGCGAGGTCGTTGCGCTGGTCGGCGAATCCGGGTCCGGCAAGTCCGTTTCCGCAAATTCCATCCTACGGCTGCTGCCCTATCCTGCAGCAAGCCACCCGACGGGCGAGGTTCTTTTCAAGGGCAAGGATCTCCTCAAGGCATCCGACAAGGCGCTGCGAGAGGTGCGCGGCAACGACATCACGATGATCTTCCAGGAGCCGATGACCTCGCTCAATCCGCTCCATTCGATCGAAAAGCAGATCGCCGAAATCCTCGAGTTGCATCAGGGCGTCACAGGTCAGGCTGCCCGCAAACGCGTGCTGGAACTGCTCAATCAGGTCGGCATCCGCGAACCTGAAAAGCGGCTGAAGGCCTATCCGCACGAACTTTCCGGCGGTCAGCGGCAGCGCGTCATGATTGCCATGGCGCTCGCCAACCGGCCGGAGCTGCTGATTGCCGACGAGCCGACGACGGCGCTCGACGTGACGGTCCAGGCGCAGATCCTCGAATTGTTGCGCCGGTTGAAGGGAGAGCACGGCATGTCGATGCTCTTCATCACCCATGATCTCGGCATCGTCCGCAAGTTCGCCGATCGCGTCTATGTCATGACCAAGGGCAAGATCGTTGAGACGGGCACCGTCGACGCAGTGTTCAGCAACCCGAAGCATGATTACACACGCCATCTGCTTGCCTCGGAGCCGCGTGGCGAGCCGCCTGTTGCTGATCCGTCCAAGCCGGTGGTGATGGAAGGCTCGGATATCCGCGTCTGGTTTCCCATCAAAGCCGGCCTGATGCGCAAGGTCGTTGATTATGTAAAGGCGGTCGACGGCATTGAACTTTCGCTGCGGGCCGGCCAGACGCTCGGCGTTGTCGGCGAATCCGGCTCGGGCAAGACGACGCTGGGCCTGGCGCTCACCCGGCTGATCTCTTCCAAAGGGCGCATCAGCTTCGTCGGGAAGGACATAGCCGACTATTCGTTCACCGCGATGCGGCCGCTGCGCAATCAGCTTCAGGTCGTCTTCCAGGATCCCTACGGCTCGCTCAGTCCCCGCATGTCGGTCGGCGATATCATCGCGGAGGGATTGAAGGTACATGAGCGGTCACTGTCGTATGAAGAACGCGACCAGCGCGTCTGCTCAGCGCTGGAGGAAGTCGGCCTCGATCCGCTGACCCGCTGGCGCTATCCTCATGAATTTTCCGGCGGCCAGCGGCAGCGCATCGCGATTGCCCGCGCCATGGTGCTGAAGCCGCGCTTCGTCATGCTTGACGAGCCGACATCGGCCCTCGACATGAGCGTGCAGGCACAGGTCGTCGATCTCCTGCGCGACCTGCAGAAAAAGCACGATCTGGCCTATCTCTTCA
>NZ_JBNDHT010000187.1:0-10277 GCF_056755115.1 Rhizobium sp. SVR5-2C
TCTCGCAGATGGTCCTAAAGACATCACGCGGATCGATGCGAGAGGAAACGCCACGAAATTTCAGACCATCCTGTACCGTCGCCAGCAACTCGCCTATGCCGAACAGGCCGATGACAACAACAAGGAAGCTGATGCCGCTCACAAGCGCGTCGATGCCGAATGTCAGCCGCAGCGAGCCAGTCACCGTGTCCATTCCGACCGCCGATAGCAGCAGGCCAAGTCCGAGCGAGACGACGGTCTTCAGCGGTGAAGCGCTTCCCATCCCGACAAATGCGCAAAAGGCCAGGAAATAGACCGCAAAATACTCAGGAGCGCCGAACCGGAGCGCGAAGCGGGCGGCCCATGACGACAACAGCGTGATGACGAGAACGCCAATAAGCGCGCCGATGCCGGCCGATATGAAAGCAAAGGTAAGTGCACGCGTAGATTGTCCGGAGCGCGCCAGCGGGTATCCGTCGAAGGTCGTCGCGACGGAGCTTGGTTCACCTGGAATATTGAAAAGAATGGAGGTCGTCGACCCGCCGAACAGCGCTCCCCAATACATGGATGCCAGAAGGATGATGGCCGATACCGGATCCATCGAGAATGTCAGAGGGATCAACAGCGATACGCCATTGGGGGCACCAAGCCCCGGAAGCACACCAACGACAAGGCCGAGCAGGACGCCAGCAACCATCAGCATGATGTGCATGGGGGTCAGCGCAATGCCAAAACCGTCGATCAGCAGTCCGAAATTTTCCATGAGATATGCTCCCGCTGCGCTCAGTAAATGCCAAGCATGTCTTCGAGCGGGCCTTTGTGCAGAGGCACCTGGAACGCGGTCTCGAAAACCAAATAGAGTACGATCGAAAAAGCAACGCCCATGAAGATCGCATGCTGGGGTTTGTATTTTCCCTGGCGCCAGGCGACATAGAACAGATACAACGCGCTTCCAACATAGACACCGAAATAGATCGTCACGACGACGAAGACGATCATCGGAATAAAGAAGGAGAGAAGCCGCCGGGTCTGCTCCGGCTCGAGAAAAGTCTCCTGCTGCTCGGCGCTCCTTGCCTTCAAGATAGCCTGCACGATGCAGCCGATGCTCGCCGCGATGACGATGAGGCCGACATAAAATGGGAAGTAGCCGGGCTGCGGCCCTGAATCCCCCCAGGTCACACCAAGCTCCAACGAGCCTGTGGCTGCGAGCACGCCGATTGCGGCTACGCCGGCGGCGGTGAAGACCTCCATATGGAGGCGCTTGATATGCATGATCGGTTTCCTTCATCTAAGGGATCCGGCAGTGTCCGCCGGATCCCTGGGCGCCTGTTCGTCAGTTCGCTTACTGAACCAGCCAGCCCTCCGTCTTGAAGACGTTCACCGCTTTCGTCTCGCTGGTGCCGATGAAATCCGTCAATTTCGCGCCGTCAAGGTAATCGCCGGTTTGCGAGGTCTTGCGGATATATTCCGCCCATTCCGGCGTCTCGCTGACCTTCTTCATGATATCCGCATAATAGGCGACTGCATCTTCAGGCGTCCCGGCGGCGACCCACACGGTGCGGGGCATCTTATAGGACGGGATCGCGATACCTACCGACGAGCAGATCGGAATGTCGCCCCAGCCCTTGCCCTCGTAAATCGGCTCGCTTTTTGCCATCGGCTTGTCGGAGAAGACACAGAGCGGCTTGACGGCGCCCGCCTTCCATTGACCGATATTCTCATTGGGGTTGTTGACATTGGCGGCAACGTGGCCGCCCGCGAGCTGAACACCGACTTCGCCGCCACCGTTGAAGGGCAGGTACTTGAACTTAGCGCCTGTGGCCTGCTCGATCAGCGCCACCAGGGTTTCGTCAGTGTCCTTGGACTGGCTGCCTGCAAAAGCAACGCTATTTGGTGCCGCCTTGGCTGCGTCCACGAGTGCGGCTGGCGTCGTATATTCGGAGTCCGATTTAACCCAGACCAGAAACTCGTCGAAAGCCATCGCCGCGACCGGTGTCAAGTCCTTCGTCGAATAGGCCATCTTAGCAACATGCGGCAGCAGATAGGCGTTATTGGTCCCGAAATACAGCTTGTTGGGGTCGCCATCGTTCTGCTTAGCGTAAAGAAATGCCTCGGCGCCGCTGCCGCCACCCTTGTTCAAGACCACCATCGACTTGCTCATGAGTTTGTGCTTGGTGATGATTGACTGGATCGTGCGGGCAAAATTGTCGGTCCCGCCGCCGGCGCCGGACGCAACAACAAACTCGACGGGCCTTGTCGGCTCGAAGGCCAATGCTTGGCCAGCCATCGCCAACGCGGCTGCAAGAGTCATGCTCATGGCCAAAGTCTTCATCTTCTACCTCCTTGTTTAGATGAAGCCGGTACGAACCTCCTCGCACCGGGTATTCTTTAAGAACGGCTATCCGGCAGCAAAGTGCGTCCTTGACGCCATGCGTGCGGCCAGAAAAATCGCCTCGCGGCTCGCGCCGATGTTTGCAATGCCCTTGCCGGCGATATCGTAAGCAGTACCGTGGGCAGGCGTGCAGAGCGGGAATGGTAGGCCACCGATTATGGTGACGCCCTCATCGAAACCCATAAGCTTCATCGCGATCTGCCCCTGATCATGATACATCGTCAGGACGGCGCGGTAGCCTTCTTTGACCGCGCGCAGAAAGACGGTGTCTGCCGGGAATGGGCCATCGACATTAAAGCCTCGTGCTCTGGCAAGCGCCACCGCAGGTTCTATGATCTCGATTTCTTCCATGCCGAAGCTTCCGCCGTCGCCGGCGTGCGGATTAAGGCCCGCGACCGCGATCCGGGCGTCAGCATGGCCAGCTTCGGCAAGGCAACGCGTGGTGAGTTCGATTTCGGCCATTATCCCCTCGACAGAAATTGCCGAGGAAACAGCAGAAAACGGAATGTGTGAAGTGACGCGGGCGTTCCAGACTCTTTCCAGAATGTTGAACTCGCGCACTTTTCCTTCGAAGCCGATCACGTCACAGACAAAGCGGCTCTCATCGTCATAACCTGGATAGGCAAAGCGCATGGCTTTCTTGTTGAAGGGCGTGAAGCAGACCGCTGAAACCTGTTGGGAAACGGCAAGCTCGAGAGCGTGGCGGAAATTGGCCATTGCAAACCGCCCGCCGGCCAGCGTGGCTTCTCCGGGCGAGACCTCTGACGGGTCAAGATGCGCAAGATCGATGAAGACATGGCGCTCCGACTTGAGCGCAGCAAATTGACCCGCTGCCGTTGTTTCAATCGTGAGGTCCAGCCCGGCATCGGCGGCGCCTTTGTCGAAAATGCGACGATCTCCGATGACGACCAATTGTGCAATATCTGCGATCTCTTCACGAGCCCACAGTTTGGCAGTGAGTTCGGGGCTAATCCCTGCTGGATCTCCCATGGCTAACGCAATGACCGGCCGTATTTGGCCTTGGCTCAAGCTCATCATCTCCTCCATCCCTGAATGGGTTGATACGGCATTCAGACTTTGACATCAAGTCTTTTGAATTTTGTATACAATATTTTCTAGGCATAGGCTCTTCGCCAATGTTAAGCAAGCGCCGACAAGAGGTACGGAGCCCGCAGCAATCAAGATCATGAAATGAAAACGGCCGCTTGGTAGGCTGCCTGAGAACTTGGTGAGTTGTGTCGTGATGGCCGAAGAAGCTCGTGTAGGGCGATCTCGGAAGTCGGGAAGCTCGCCGACTGGATGCGTGCGAACGACGAGCTATTTGGGCATGGCGTGATTGATAGAAGGCGCGCGCCGTCAATTATAGCGCTTCTTACTGATGCTGCAGGAAGTGATTGGTGCTTCCGTGAGTATCCTCCGGTGTTGTCTGCTAATGGTCGCAACGTGAAAATCGCGGGGCTAACGTTCGATCTCCGTCAAGACAGCATTTCAGCCCTGTCGAAATTAGACCGTTGACACGCTCGCGGACATTGGTGGCCCGTCCCAGGGCAACCCTCGTTGGCACGTTCCAGGGGATTTGTGGAATAGCGCCGCTGGTCGACTCGGCAGATTCCATCGCCCAAGTTGCCGCCGAAGTCGGATACCAGTCCGAAGCGGCCCTGAGCCGTGCTTTCCACCGTAGATTTGGCATCAGAACCGGCGCGTTACAACGTGTTCTGTCGCAAAGCGGCCGTCGATAGACTCTACCTTCGACTGTGGTTTATGTTCGGTTCGCGCAAGCGTACAGGAGAACGACGATGTTCAAGCACATCCTTGTCGCAACAGACGGGTCTGATCTTGCGACGAATGCAGTGAAGCAGGCTTCCGAGCTAGCTCAAATACTCAAAGCAAAAATCACGATCGTAACCGTGAGTTCGATCCCCTCAATGTTCTTCGCACCAGACGTTTGGTCGCCCCTCATGTACGAAGACATCGCGAAGGGCAATGCGGAGCACAGCAAGAAGACACTCCAAGCGGCTGCGAAGCTATGCACGGGTGACGTCGATACAGTCGCGGTCGAGAGCGCGAGCCCTGCCGATGGTATCGTCGATACCGCAGAGCGGATTGGCAGTGACCTCATTATGATGGGATCGCATGGATACCGTGGGATCAATCGGCTGATCCTCGGGAGCCAAGCATCAAAGGTTTTGAGCCTCGCCAAGGGGACCGTCTTAATCGTCAAAGGATGATCGCCAGCCGCGCAGGCGCGGCGTCCGGTCCGCGCAAGCCTGGTCATTGCGTCGCTGGTGCTGCGGTCACGCGCCAGATCGTGTTGCCGACATCGTCGGCGATCAGCAGACCGCCGGCCTTCTCTACCGCAAGTCCGACGCGACGGCGATGGGTGTCGTCCCGGTCGCGCAACGACTTTATCAGAGACGAATCAACTCATATGAAATTAGTTGCCGCTAAATTAAAATAATCCAGTTATAACAATCTGTTACGAAAATTCCAGATTTTGTGGACAAATCAATTACATCAAACCGCCCAAACCAAGGGCAATAAAACCAATCCCCATTTCGGTCTCCCAGTTTGTGCGGTATACGAACAAATATCAAATAACGCACAAATCTCTTGCCGGTCCTGCCATCTCGTTCTATCCATCAGTCCAGAGGCGGGGAGGAGCATCCCGCCGAACCGGGCAAGGAGTGATCCAGCATGGACAAAACTATCGGGAACACGGCGGAGGCCGTTTCCGAAATCGGTGACGGGGCGACCGTCATGATTGGCGGCTTCGGCGGGTCGGGCGCGCCGATCGAGCTGATCCACGCCCTGATCGACAAGGGACCGAAGAACCTCACGGTGATCAACAACAATGCCGGCAACGGCCGCATCGGCATTGCCGCGATGATTGACGCGGGCATGGTGCGGAAGATGATCTGCTCCTTCCCGCGGTCGTCGGACCCGCGCGCCTTCACGGAGAAATATCTGGCCGGTCAGATAGAGCTGGAGCTTGTGCCCCAGGGAACGCTCGCCGAGCGCATCCGTGCCGGCGGCGCCGGTATCCCGGCCTTCTACACGCCGACCGGCTACGGCACCGAGCTTGCGCAAGGCAAGGTCATCGCCGAATTCGACGGCCGCCATTACGTGCAGGAGCGCTGGCTGAAGGCCGATTTCGCCATCGTCAAGGCGCATATCGGCGACACCCACGGTAACCTCATCTACAACAAGGCCGGACGCAACTTCAATCCGCTGATGTGCATGGCGGCGGCGAAGACCATCGTCCAGGTCTCCCGCGTCGTTCCCGCCGGCGGCATTGAACCTGAGCATGTCGTCACCCCCGGCATCTTCGTCGACCGCGTCGTCGAGGTCGCCAATCCCGCCCAGGAAGAAGAGCTCGTTCGAGCCGGAGTGGCTTATCAATGACCATCGATATCAGCCCCATCAACACTCGCGAAGACATCAAGCTTTCCAACGCCAGCATTGCATGGCGCGCCGCTCAGGACATCGCCGACGGCGCCTATGTGAACCTCGGCATCGGCTTTCCGGAAATGGTGGCGCGCTACCAGCCGCCCGGCCGCCAGGCGATCTTCCATACGGAAAACGGCATCCTCGATTTCGGCGAGGCACCGCCCGTTGGTGAAGAGGACTGGGATCTCATCAATGCCGGCAAGCGGCCGGTGACGCTGAAGCCCGGCTCGGCCTTCTTTCACCATGCCGACAGCTTCGCCATGGTGCGTGGCGGCCATCTCGACGTCGCAATCCTCGGCGCCTACCAGGTGGCCCAGACCGGCGACCTCGCCAACTGGCGGGTCGGCGCCAAGGGCGTGCCGGCCGTCGGCGGCGCCATGGACCTCGTGCACGGCGCCAAACAGGTCTGCGTCATCACCGAGCACGTCACCAAGAACGGCGAGCCGAAGCTGGTCGACAGATGCACCTTCCCGCTGACGGGCGTCGCCTGCATCACCCGCGTCTATACGAGCCACGCCGTCATCGATATCGTGAAGGGCCGTTTCGTGCTGCGCGAGAAGCTCGCTGCGATGACGGTCGAGGAATTGCAGGCGATGACCGGCGCGCCGCTCCATATCGACGGCCCGGTCGCCGATCTCGTCGTTCCGGAACTCTGAGGAGAAGCCTAATGGCTGACGCTTATATCTGCGATTATATCCGCACCCCCATCGGCCGCTTTGGCGGCTCGCTGTCGGCCGTTCGCGCCGATGATCTCGGCGCCGTGCCGTTGAAGGCGCTGATCGAGCGCAACGGCAAGGTGGATTGGGAAGCCGTCGACGACGTGATTTTCGGCTGCGCCAACCAGGCCGGCGAGGACAATCGCAACGTCGCCCGCATGTCATCGCTGCTTGCCGGCCTGCCGGTCTCGGTGCCCGGCACGACGATCAACCGCCTCTGCGGCTCCGGCATGGATGCGGTCATCGCCGCCGCCCGTGCGGTTCGCGCCGGCGAGGCCGAGCTGATGATTGCCGGCGGCGTGGAAAGCATGTCGCGCGCACCCTTTGTGATGCCGAAGGCCGAGACGGCCTTTTCGCGCAACGCCGAGATCTACGACACGACGATCGGCTGGCGCTTCATCAATCCTCTGATGAAAAAGCAGTACGGCGTCGATTCCATGCCGGAGACCGGCGAGAACGTTGCCGAGGAATACAAGGTCTCGCGCGAGGACCAGGACGCCTTTGCGGTCCGCAGCCAGGCCAAGGCCGCGGCGGCGCAGGCAAACGGCCGGCTGGCAAAGGAAATCACCTCCGTCACCATTCCGCAGCGCAAGGGCGATCCTATTGTCGTTGAGAAGGATGAGCATCCGCGTGCGACCACGATGGAAGCGCTCGCCAAGCTCTCCACGCCCTTCAAGAAGGAGGGCGGCACCGTGACGGCCGGCAACGCCTCCGGCGTCAACGATGGTGCCGCCGCCCTGATCATCGCCAGCGAAGCTGCGGCGAAGAAATATGGACTGACGCCGATCGCTCGCATCCTGGGCGGGGCAGCCGGCGGCGTGCCGCCGCGCATCATGGGCATTGGCCCGGTTCCCGCATCGCGCAAGCTGATGGCCCGGCTTGGCATGACGCAGGACCAGTTCGACGTGATCGAACTCAATGAAGCCTTCGCCTCGCAGGGCCTGGCAGTTCTGCGCGAACTCGGCATTGCCGACGACGATGGCCGCGTGAACCGCAATGGCGGTGCCATCGCGCTCGGCCATCCGCTTGGCATGTCCGGTGCGCGGATCGCCGGAACGGCAGCGCTGGAGCTTGCCGAAACCGGCGGGCGGTATTCGCTCTCAACGATGTGCATCGGCGTCGGGCAGGGGATTGCTGTAGCCCTAGAGCGGGTGTGAGGGCTGAGCCTACGGCTAACCCTCGCGCATCTTGCGGTTCACAAGATCGTCGCCCGCGTTTCGCGGCAAACGCCAGAAAGTGATGACGCTCGACGCGGAAATGAGGCCGACCACGACGAAGGCGATCTGGAAATCGATGTTCTCCAGCGTGCCGCCATGCAGGCTGCTGGAGATATCGAGCGATGCACCGGCAACTGCAACGCCAATCGCCATGGAAAGGCGCTGCGCGACGGCATTGATTGCCGTCGCTTGACCGCTGTCGGCATCGTCGACATCCCCAAACGCCATGGCATTGACCCCGGAAAAGGCCATCGAACGCAGCACGCCGCCGACGAGCAGGCATGCCATGATCAGCGAGAGCGGCGTGCCTGGATGGAAAAGTCCGTTGATGCCTAGAAGAATTGCGGACAGTATGGTCGTGACAATGAGGACGCGGCGGAAGCCGAAAGCGCCGAACATGCGCGCAGCTCCGAATTTCGAGCTCAGCGAGCCGATTGCCGTGACGAAGGTCACCATGCCGGACTGAAACGGCGACAGGCCAAAGCCCAATTGCAGCATCAGTGGCATCAGGAAGGGCAGAGCCCCCAAGCCCATGCGGAAATTCGAGGCGCCGACAATCGCGGCGCGAAACATCGGGTAGCGGAACATCCTCGGATCAAGAAGCGGATGCGCCACACGTCGCGCCCGAAGCAGATAGATTATGCCGGACAGGGCTCCCACTGCGATCGTCGCATAGCCGTAGTATCTGGGCACAGCCGGGAGGCTGACGATGGAAATACCAAGGATAAGGGCGCCGAAGCTTATTGCGGAGAGGAAAAAACCCGGAAAGTCGAGCGGCTTCGGGACACGCGTTTCGACGGGCGGAAGAAGTCTCGTGACAAGGATGATGCCGACAATACCGATCGGAACATTGATCCAGAAAATCCAGTGCCAGCTCAGGTAGGTCGTGAGGAACCCGCCGACGGGCGGCCCGAGAATCGGGCCGATGAGGGCAGGGATCGTCAGCCACGCCAGTGCATCGACCAACTGGTTGCGGGGGGTGCCCCGCACCAGAAGGAGCCTGCTCACCGGCGTCATCATCGATCCGCCCGCGCCCTGAATGAGGCGTGCGAAGACGAAGGCCTCGATGGAATTGGAGAACGCGCAGCCGATGGAGCCGATCATGAAAACGCCGATCGCCAGCCGGAAGACGTTCAGCGCGCCGAAGCGATCGGACATCCAGCCGCTTATGGGAATAAAGACCGCAAGCGCCACCAGATAGCTGGTCACCGCGAGTTTCAGGGCGATAGGCGACGTGCCGATATCGGCTGCAATCGCGGGCAGGCTGGTTGCGATGATTGTCGAGTCCATCCGTTCCATGAACAGAGCGACTGCGAGGATGATTGGTGTGAGGCGTGACACGAGGGGGGTCCTGACAGGAATACGCGCTTGCTTTAGAGCGCGTTTCGGCTGTGCGCCAGCCGTATATTTGTCGCGGAGACGGAAGAAGCCGCCTCCGCGACAAAGCTAATCATTTTTTGAGGCCGAAAAGCGCCTCGGCGTTACGGAAGCAGATCTTCTCCATGTCTTCCTTCGGCAGATCGAGCGAATTCAGGATCTTCAGCGTATCGCGGATGTAGCCCGGACCCTTCTCCGGATCGAAGGGCGAATCGGATGCAAAGAGAATGCGGTCGCTGCCATAGAAATCCAGGCCGCACAGCGTCGCTGAGCGCGAGCCGAAGACTGCGGTGTCGGCGTAGAAGTCCTTGAAATAGTCGAGCGGACGCTTCTTCAGGCGCTTCAGCACCAGCGACAGATCCTCGTCCGAGGTGCGCTTGCCGAGCTGGTCCCAGCCGGGGCCGACACGGCCTTCGAAGAAGGGCACCATGGCGCCCATGTGGTGGGCGAGAACCTTGAGGTTCGGAAGGCGGTCCATAAAGCCGGAGAAGACGAGGCGGGCCATGGCGGCGCTGGTCTCATAAGGCCAGCCGAAGGTCCACCAGATCTCGTACTTGGATTTGTCTTCGGTCGCGTAGTCGGTCATCGAGGAGTTGCGCGACGGATGCAGCAGCACCGGCTTGTTGTACTTTGCCGCCATCTCGAAGATCGGGAAGAAACGCTCCTCATCGAGAGGCGCGCCGTTGACGTTAGTGTGGATCTGCAGGCCGTTCGCGCCGAGTTCCGTGAAGGCGCGCTCGGCTTCCCTCGCGGCCGCCTCAGGCGCGTTCATCGGCAGCGCTGCGACGAAACCGGCGAAGCGGTCGGGATGATTGCGCACGAGCTCGGCCTGGCCGTCATTGCCAATCTTCGCGAATTCCGTTGAAAGCTCCGGTCCGCCCATGGCTTCGAGCGGCGGCATGCCGAGCGAGATGATCTGCGTGTAGTCGGAAAATTCATCCATCACCCGGAAACGGGTTTCGAGATCGTAGATGCAAGGGATGCCCTGCATGCGGCGGCCGATATCCTTGCCGGCGCCGTCGAGCTTCTGGATACGCTCCCAGAGCGCCTTCGGAAAGAAATGGTTGAACGCGTCAATATAGTGCATGGTACTCCTCCTGAACGAATTTTGGTTGGGATCGTCTCAGCCGCGCTTCAGGCGGCGGACGA
>NZ_JBNDHT010000188.1:0-10193 GCF_056755115.1 Rhizobium sp. SVR5-2C
TAACAATGTTGCGCCCTGAAGGTTCCGCGCCCAAGGACGCAGTTTGGTCTCCACGAATGACACGCTGGTGCGATGTGGAATGGGAGTCGCGGCGGACCCTGAAGCGGGTGGCGAATGGCGCGTCTATCGCACGCGCTCAAGAAGCTGATTGCATCGAAAAGGTCGCCAGCCAAGCATAGACGACAGCGGACGAAAGTTCGGCTTGGTTGCAACGCCCTTGGGCGAAATACAGGCAGCCTAGGGGCGTACCAGCTCTCAACTCCGTTGATTTGGTACGCTCGGCACAGGCATTCCTAATGGCTTTCGTAACAATCTTTCAATAGCGCCGTCGGCCCAACCGTGCGCGATGAAACATTCAGCCTTCGTGCCTGCCTGGCTGCTACTCTGCGGCCATATAATCAGCGAGAAAGAACTTGCTTGTCCACAACTGATGATGCGCCTGACTGAGAAGATCGTGCCCCATCGGGTGGTGTAGGTCCTGAGGTTTAGGTGGCCATCAGTGTTTTCCATTTAGGGTCGGGTTGTTCAAGACCAACCTGATGGAAAGACCACCGATGACCGACGATATGATGAACGTGCGTTCGCTTGTTGAGAAGAGCGCCGATGCTGCGGGAGATGATGGGCTTTGCGGCCGAGCGGTTGATGGAGCTGGAGGTCGGCGGCGCGACGGGTGCTGGTTTCGGCGAGAAGAACCCACTGCGGCTCGCCCAGCGCAATGGCTATCGTGATCGGGACTGGGAGACGCGGGCCGGAACCGTGGAGTTGCGCATTCCCAGGCTGCGCAAGGGCAGCTATTTCCCAAGTTTTCTCGAGCCGCGTCGCATGGCAGAAAAAGCCCTGACGGCCGTCATTCAGGAAGCCTATATCCAGGGCATCTCGACACGCTCGGTCGATGACCTGGTCAAAGCCATGGGCATGAGCGGCATCTCCAAGAGCCAGGTCAGCCGCCTGTGCGAGGAGATCGACGTCAAGGTGAAGGCGTTTCTGGATCGTCCCCATCGAGGGCGATTGGCCATACCTGTGGGTCGATGCCACCTACCTGAAGGTCCGCCGTGGCGGTCGTATCGTCTCCGTCGCCGTTATCATTGCCGTCGGCGTCAACAGCGATGGGCGGCGCGAGGTTTTGGGTATGGAAGTCGGCACGTCCGAAGCCGAGCCGATCTGGACGGAGTTCCTGCGCAGGCTCACGCGCCGAGGTCTGCGCGGTGTGAAGCTCGTCGTTTCCGATGCCCATGAGGGCCTCAAAGCTGTCGTCACCAAGGTGCTCAACGCCACTTGGCAAAGATGCCGGGTTCACTTCATGAGGAATGTCCTGGCACATGCGGGCAAGAGCGGCAGGCGCGTCGTCTCCGCCTTCATTGCCACGGCCTTTGCTCAGGAGACCTCCCAGACAGCAAGCGCTCAATGGCGCAGCGTCGCTGATCAGATCAGGCCGAAAGTTCCAAAACTCGCTACCATCATGGACGACGCCGAAGAAGATGTGCTCGCCTACATGACCTTCCCGAAAGAGCATCGGGCCAAGCTGCATTCGACCAACCCAATCGAACGTCTAAATGGCGAGATCAAGCGACGCACTGAGGTCGTCGGCATCTTTCCCAACGACGAGGCCATCATTCGCCTCGTCGGCGCATTGCTGCTCGAACAGAACGATGAATGGGCGGTGCAACGGTCCCGCTACATGACGCTGGAAACAATCGCTCAGATGAGCGATGATCCACAAATCAGCCTGCCTGCTGTGGCGCGCTGATATCGCGCCGGCTCTTTGTCGGAAAGCACGGCTCTCTGCCGGAAGCTCACCACTCCCCGAGACACGATCCCTGAGAAGAAGGCTTCATGGCTGACTCGCATAGATTCTGTCGACATGAAGTGGTTGATAAAGGTCAACGTGTGATCGCCATCATTGATTGCGCCCCAGGCGGAGCCACGCACACGCATACAGCCGTTGCCGCGGCGCCGAAATCGCGACGACGGCCGTGCGGCAAGCGACAATGCGCCGTCAGCTCGGGAGTGCCCCTGATCGCTTCGCTACCCACGTTGCGACAAAGTCCATCAGGGCGGGGGAAAGGCAATCATATGGCTCAAGGCCAAGCGCCCTCAGCCGGGCGCGAATGCCGTCCATACGTGACGGCTCGACGCCGGACTCGATCACTGAGGAGACGAAGGCGGCGAAACCGGGCGGTGCCCAGCCGGACTCCTGGAAACGCTCTGGGTGTACGAAGTCGAGCCCCTTGAAAGCGTGATCGCGTTCAACCGGTCCGTACATGTGCACACCGCATTCCTTGCAGGCATGCCGCCGAATGAGCGCATCGGGGTCGATGATCGTCAGCTTGTCTCCGTTCTCCAGCACGGTCACATTCTCATGTGGTGTAACCGCCACGATGGAAAAGGCCACGCCCTTTGGCTTCCAGCACTTGGTGCAGCCACAGACGTGATTGTGTGCGACCTGTCCCTTAATGGCGACCTTTACCGGTCGGTCAACGCAGGCGCAGACCAGCGTGCCGCCGCTGAAATTGCTATCGGCCGGCGTGACGCCGCTGTCGATTGCCGGATGGATCGATATTTCCATTGCCATGGTATGTTCTCCCCTGTTTTTGCAGCCTTGGCTGCGGTTTGAAATCTCCGGCCGGCCTCGGCAGCGGGCTAGTATACGATGACGCTACGGATGCTCTTGCCCTCGTGCATGAGGTCGAAACCTGTGTTGATCTCGTCGAGCGAAAGCGTGTGGGTAATCATCGGGTCGATTTCGATCTTGCCAGCCATGTACCAGTCGACAATTTTCGGTACGTCGGTGCGACCTCTCGCTCCGCCGAAAGCGGTGCCCTTCCAGACCCGGCCGGTGACCAGCTGGAACGGCCGTGTCGCGATTTCCTGACCAGCGCCTGCGACCCCGATAATGATCGATTCTCCCCAGCCGCGATGGGCCGCCTCGAGGGCCTGGCGCATAACCTTCACGTTGCCCGTGCAATCGAAGGTGTAATCGGCGCCGCCGATCTGATCGGCCCCGCGCTTCGTCATGTTGACAAGGTGGGCCACGACATCGCCGTCAACCTCGGTCGGGTTGACGAAATGGGTCATGCCGAAGCGCTCGCCCCATTCTTTCTTGTCGTTATTGATGTCGACACCGATGATCATGTCGGCGCCGGCAAGGCGGAGGCCCTGGATGACGTTCAAACCGATACCTCCCAGCCCGAACACGACCGCCGTCGCGCCTTCTTCGACCTTGGCGGTGTTCAGGACAGCGCCGATACCGGTCGTCACGCCGCAGCCGATGTAGCAGATCTTGTCGAAGGGGGCATCCGGATTGACCTTGGCGACTGCGATCTCCGGCAGCACGGTGAAATTTGAGAACGTCGAGCAACCCATGTAATGGAAGAGCTTCTTGCCGTCGGCTGAGAAACGGCTGGTACCATCAGGCATCAGTCCCTGGCCCTGAGTGGCCCGGATCGCGGTGCACAGATTCGTCTTGCGCGACAGGCACGAAGGGCATTGCCGGCATTCCGGGGTATAGAGCGGGATGACATGGTCACCCTTCCTGACGCTCGTCACCCGCTTGCCGACATCGACCACAACGCCCGCGCCCTCATGGCCCAGGATGGCGGGAAAGATGCCTTCCGGGTCAGCGCCGGAGAGGGTGAATTCATCAGTATGGCAAATGCCGGTCGCCTTCACTTCGACCAGCACCTCGCTCTCGCGCGGGCCCTCCAGATCGACCTCCATGATATCGAGGGGCTTGCCGGCTCCAACGGCAACAGCAGCGCGGGTTTTCATCTTCGTCTCCTCCCCTGAAAGCCTTGCATTTTGGCGATCTGCCGATTGTAGCTCCGCTACTGGGTGATCGGCCTGTCGTTCTCGTCGAGCAGCGGCACATTGTATTCGAGCAGGATTTTGTTGATCGCCGCCTGATTGTCGCTGATGAACCGGTTGAGCGTCCGCTTCCATTCCTGGTCGGAGGGGCGCACTCCCATGGTGATCCGGTAGGTCATTCGCGAACCACTCGTTTCTTTCACGAGCGGAACGACGGCGAGGTCGGCACCGGACTCCTTGGCATAGTAGCCGGCCATCGGTCCCCACGCGACCGCGGCGTCGATCACGCCGTCGAGCAGATCCTTGATCATCACTTCGGCCATGGAGGGTGCGACGCGGGTATCCACCACAAGCGGGTATATCTTGGCTTTTCCCATGAGCTTCGCCGCCGCCATGTTGGTGCTTGGCGGCGTACGCTGCACGACCCCGATCTTCTTGTCGGCCAGTTTCGGATCCTCGATGGTTTCAACGCCGTCGAGTTCGCCGCTTTTTTTGTAGATCAGGACATAGGTCGATCGATAGTAGGCGTTGGTGTTTTGCACCAGCTCGTCACCCTGAGGATAGCCGATGATGATGTCACAACGATTGGCCCGCAATGTATTGCGCACAAAACCGATGACCATCGGAAACCAGGTATAGGAGACCGATTTTCGTCCGAGTTTTTCGGCCACAAGCTTGGCGATCTTGTTTTCGAAGCCTTCGCCGCTTTCGTCGCTGAACGGCATGTTGGATGGGTCCGCGCAGACTCTCAGCACGTCCGGATCGACCAGTTCCCCCGCTGCACCAAGCCCGGCTCCTTGCGCCAGCGCTCCCCCGGGGACGAGTGCGAGCAGCAGCGCCAGCGGCGCGATCTGCTCGAGGCGGTGGGACAAGCGTGTCGCCATGTTTCAGCTCCCCATGCACGAGGCCTCGTGCTCTTTCGCGGCCTGGGGTTTGTCGGCTTTCTGAGGCGGTCGGCCTCGCGGCGCCGCTTCGACGGCGCGGGCGCGCAGATAGACGTAAATGTCGTCCAGGTAGCAATAAACGTTCTTGTTGTCGCCAAAGGCAGGCATCACATTTTCCTTGCCGGCGGTCATATTCTTGCGTCCTTCCGCGACGATCGAAATGAAGGTCGCGTAGTCGATGTTCTTCATGGTCTGGGCGAGCGCCGGCGCATAGGAGGAACCCATGCCATCAGGCCCGTGACAGGTATGGCAATCGGCGTGATAGCGGCGATATCCGCTGAATGTGTACCAATCGACGACGCCGTTCTCGATCTTGAAGGTGGGATTGCCATCGGCATCAAAATATTTTCCGTCTTCCTCCGTCGCGACGGCCGCCTTTTCCTTGCTGTCTTGCGCCTGTGCGACGCCGATCACCAACGGCAGAAACGGGGCAAGTGCGCGAACAATGAAATGCAATGACATTCATAAACCTCTTGCTCCGAACGCCATTGCCCACCTGCATTCCCGGTTGGACGAGGCGCTTGATGTTATGATCTGGTGGAAACCGAGAGCCCGGCAGTCTTGCGCTGTGTCGGGCTCTCGCATCGTTATGCTTCGGCGGCTGTGCTAACCGGTCGCCGGCATCATTGATCCGGAAGGCCGAATACCGTTAGCTGTCCACCCAATGTGGTGTAGTCAGCCAATGCGGCATAGCCACCGACTGCACCCAATCCTGCCGTGGAGATGCTTTTGCTTTCGTCAGTCGGGGCCTTTTCTCCGGCCACCGCCGTCTGCCAAGCCGCAGCACCCTCCGCCCCTAGAAGGCCACCGGCGAGACCGATACCGGCCCAGCCGCCGACACCCGACAGAACGGCTACATATTGCTTTCCGTCATGTTCGAAGGTGTTGATGTTGCCGATGATGCCGGAGGGGGTCTTGAACTTGTAAAGTTCGTTTCCTTGCGTATCCACCGCCTTGATGTAGCCTTCAAGCGTGCCGTAGAAGATGACGTCACCGTCGGTGGCAAGCGCGCCCGACCATACCGAGAACTGCTCAGGCTTGGACCAGACGATCTCACCCTTGGCCGCGTCCCAGGCGATGAAATTACCCATGCCGCCGTGGCTGCGGGGCGTGGGATACATGGTCACCGTCGCGCCCACATAGGCCTGACCGGCAGTATAGCCCACCCGGTATGGCTCATAATCCATGCAGACATGATTGGTCGGCACATAGAACAGCTTGGTTTTTGGCGAATAGGTTGCCGGTTGCTGATCCTTGGTTCCAAGTGCTGCAGGGCAGACACCCGTGGTGTTGACATCCTCGCCGTTGAATTCAGTCGAGTACTTGTCGACGACCTGGGGGCGGCCATACTCCTTGCTGTTTGGATCCATCACGACTTCGGTCGCCCAGTTCACCGTCGGATCGTACTTCTTGGCAACCAGGAGTTCGCCCGTCGCGCGGTCCAGGGTGTAGGCAAAGCCGTTACGGTCGAAATGGACCAGCACATCTCTCGGTTGCCCGTTGATTTGCAGGCCGTCGACAAGAATCATTTCGTTGACGCCGTCATAATCCCATTCGTCATGCGGCGTCATCTGATAAGCCCATTTGGCCATGCCGGTGTCGGCATCACGCGCGAAGAGCGTCATAGACCAGCGATTGTCGCCGGGTCTCTGGTTCGGGTTCCAGGTCGAAGGATTGCCGGTGCCGTAGTAGATCAGATTGAGCTTGGGATCATAGGAGTACCATCCCCACGTGGTTCCGCCTCCGGTCTTCCACTGCTCGCCTTCCCAGGTGTTCATCCCGGAATCCTTGCCTACCGGCTTACCGAGATGCGTTGTCTTCTCCGGGTCTATCAGCGTTTCGGAATCGGGGCCCGTCGAATAGGCCCGCCAAGCGAGCTTCCCGTCGCTCAGATTATAGGCCGTTAGGTGACCGCGGACGCCGTATTCGGCACCGGATACGCCGACGATGACTTTGTCCTTGACCACCATTGGTGCAGACGTTCCGGATTCAGAAAGGCTTCCGTCAATCTTTTCCCCGTTCTGAGCCTGCCATGCGACCTTGCCGGTCTTGGCGTCGAGTGCCGTCACCATCGTATCGGCCTGATACAGGATAATCTTGCCGTCACCATAGGCGACACCGCGGTTGACCGTGTCGCAGCACATGATCGAAATGACTTTCGGATCCTGCTTCGGCTCGTATTTCCAAAGAATCCTGCCGTCGTTTTTGAGATCGAGCGCATAGACCGGATTCGGATATGGTCCGTGCACGTACATTATGTCGCCGATGACGAGCGGGCCGCCTTCGTGGCCGCGCAAAACGCCGGTCGAGAAGGTCCACTTGACCTCGAGATCCTTGGCGTTGTCCTTGTTGATCTGGCTCAGCTTCGAATAGCGGGTGTTCGCATAATCGCCTGTCGGCATGGCCCAGTTTTTGGAATCCGAGGCCAGTTTCTGCAAATCGTCATTGGCCCACGCTCCTGTGAGCGAAGCACATGCCAACAACGCTGCGGCAAACGGAATGCGACCTATCCTCGTGAGTTCACGCATGAAATCCTCCCAGAATTCACGATCAGGAATCGATTGCCACGCGCACAGGGACTTGCCCAGCGTGACGGGGGTATTTCCGACAGCGTGTCACGGTCAGAGCCAGATGCGTACAGAGGGCACCATGTCTACCCACCTCGCTTGGCCTGCGAAAGACTGTCACCACTCCCTACTTCAGTGAAGCCATTTTGAAGCCGGAAACAGTTGATAGACTATGTCATAAAAAAGCAACACGCAAGCGAAAACAATATTTTTTCAATGTTACGGCTAAATATGTGCACTGCGAAAAGCCGCGTCTCGGGACATTCACCTTCGAAAGTAAAAGCGGACATCTTTACTTAGATATTCTATCGCGCCCGCCCTCGGAATCCCCGGTAACATGATAATCCTTTGACGTTTTCTGATTATATCATTACATGTAAATTTCCGGATTGGCGTGAGTTGGCGATTGAAATTTTCCCGGTTGCATCAGTGATGCAACCGGGCTCCGCCGCGTAAGCGCACGTTCAAGGAAATCCGTCGTTGCTACCCGAGCTGGCAAATGTGAAGAACGACAGTGGCAAGATTGATGGGATGTTCAGGAATGCCCCTTTTTCTCGCCGCGGCGTTGATCGGTATGCCTCCGGTGCAAGCCGCCGATGACTATCCGACGTCAGCGATTGCCGATTATGTGCTCGGCTGCATGAAAGCCAACGGTGAAACGCGCGACATGCTCGAGCGCTGCTCGTGCTCGATCGACGTGATCGCGTCAATCATCCCTTACGACGACTATGTCGCTGCGGAGACGTTCAGGCGAATGGCGCAAACGACCGGCGAAGCAAGCGGGCTCTTTCGGGAAAGCGCGTCGGCCAAGGCAGCCAGCTCGGAGCTAAGACGCGCCCAAGCCGAGGCCGACATCCGATGCTTCTGACCAGGGTTTGGCTGGATAGGTCGACACGAAGGTCGCTGTAGCACTTCGAATTCCGGTATGGTTTTGTCCTTAAATCGGACCGATTTAAGCAAGCTTGCAGCAAGATCTCTACACCAATGCTGGGAGCTTTAGCGGCATTTAAACAGCGTCCGGAAATCTCTGCTGGAACGACCGCAGGAGCTCGCCCGTGGCATCGGCTGTGCGAGACCGTCGCTCCAATTCCACCTGGAATATGCCGACAACATGCGCCGGCTGCGGTGAAAGCACAATGATGCGATCTGACAGCATCAATGCCTCGCGCAGATTGTGGGTCACCATAAGAGCTGTTGTCGGCCGCGCCGACCAGACCGACAACAGCAGATGGCGAAGCTTTTGGGCAGTGGGTTCATCAAGTGATACGAAAGGCTCGTCGAGAAAAAGCACCGTCGGCTCCGTCGCAAAGGCCCGCGCCAGGGCAGCCCGTCGCGCAAGCCCGAGGGACAGTTCCGAAGGATAGAGGGAAAGCATTGGAGAAAGGCCCAACTTCTCGAACAACCAGGCGAGATCGCGATTCCTCTGTGCCTTTGGCAAGGTCAGCCTGACATTCTGCTCCAATGTCCGCCAAGGCAGCAGTGTGGGCTCCTGAAACACAGCAGCGATGCGGCTGTTTTCGCCCTCCGGGAGTTGGAACGATCCCGTAAAATCCTTGTCGAGGCCGAGCAGTATGCGAAGTGTGGTTGTCTTGCCGCAGCCCGAAGGCCCGAAAAGACAGGCGAATTCACCCCGGCGGACCTCAAAGGAAAGATCCCTGAGCGCCGTCAGGGCGACGTCTTGAGCGGAACGGAATCTCTTTTCGGCGATGTCGACCCTAAGCGGGACGTCGGCGCCAAAGGGTCGCATGTCGTTCAAAGGGTTGCACCAGAAGGAGTTCAACAAGCAGCATGACCGCTACGAAAGCGAGGGTGTAGGCCAGGATGGCGGCAACATCGAAGAGCTGGAAATAGAGGTAAATCTGGAAGCCCACTCCATTCGAGCGGCCAAGGAGTTCCACGACCAGAACGATCTTCCAGATCAGCGCGATGCCGGAGCGAGCTGCAGCCGCAAAATAGGGCTGCAATTGCGGAAGCAGGATATGCCTGACGCGATCGAGCGGGCCGACGCGATAGACGCTCGCCATCTCGCCATACCGTGGATCCAGGGCGCGTGCCCCCTCGCGCATCATCACCACGACGTTCGGTATTTTGTTGACCGCAACAGCGCCGATTGCAGCGGCCTCATTGAGACCGAACCAGATATAGGCAAGCACGATGATAACGAGCGCCGGTATGTTTAGGAACAGGATCAGCCAGGAATTGAAGAACTGATCGGCGCGTCGATTGCTCCCAAGAAGAACACCGACGATGGAGCCGATCATCATCGCAAGGAAGAAAGCCGCGGCAACGCGGGCAAGCGTCGCGCCGAGATGATAGAAGAGCTCGCCGCTTGCCGCCTCCCTGACGAGCACTCCCCAGACCTCCGCCGGTGGCGGAAAGGCTCGGCTCGGCCACAAATCGGCAGCGAGGTTCCAGAGCAGCACGAGCCCCACCAAAGAGAGCAATGTCGTCAGCCACGGCCCAATGAACGCGGGCAACCTCATGTGATGCAGTGGCGCCTTCCGTCTCATTGAAGGCACGTTTTCAGTAATCACTTCGTCAACTCCGCCCAGAACGTGCCAGTTGCCATCTCGGGCGCCGTTCCGACCAGCTTCGTGCCGCCGATCTCTGCCAGAACCTTGTAAAGCTTCGCTGCGTCGGCTTCTTCGTCAGATACCGGTCGCCGAGGGATTCCTTCGCGATATCGGTTGCGCAATTTCTTAAGCTCCTGCCCCTCCGCCCGCACGAGCGGTGCGAGCCGCAGCCACTCCTCATCGGAAGAGGCCAGGAGATCCTTGGCTTGCGCAGATGCTTTCACCAAGCCCATCGCAGCACCGGGATTTTCAAGCGCCCATTTCTCGCTAAAGACGTAACCGAGCGCCGAAACGGGTCCAGACGC
>NZ_JBNDHT010000189.1:0-9995 GCF_056755115.1 Rhizobium sp. SVR5-2C
ACCGTGCGTGAACTGATGCCCAGATTGAAGGCGATCATCTTGTTCTGCAGGCCGTCGAGCACGCCGGCCAGGACCTGGTGTTCGCGGTCCGTCAGCTGGCAAAGCCGCGATGCGATAGTGTCGGTGCCGGAGGCCCCACAGAAGGCACGCTTCAGAGCCGTCGCCCGGTTGATGGCCGCGATCAGCACCTCGTCTCCAAAAGGCGCCTCCACGCAATCTGCCGCCCCGGCCTTCATCGCCTGGACAGCCGTCGTGACATCCCCGTGGCCGGTGATGACGATCGCCGGAATGTCTGCATTGAAGCGCCGCAGGTGCTTCAACAGTTCCATGGCGTCGAGGTGCGGCATCCTGAGGTCGGTGACAAGGCAGCCTCCTTCCGACATCGAAGCACCATCCAGAAACGCCTTTGCCGAGTCATGCGCGCGGACGGCAAATCCTGCGGAGACCAGCAGGAACGTCAGGGATCGTCTAAACGGCTCCGCGTCATCGACGAGATGGACTGTAAGGTCGTTCGCCATCAGTTGAGCTCTCCGGCAACGCAGGCGACAACGAGAAAGATTGAAACCTTCTCCATGGCCTGCCTGCGATATGCGAGCCTGTCCGCCACGCGATGATAGCTCTGCCGGCCATCTTTGGACCGATGATCGGTGTAACATCGCGTAACCTCTATTGGAGATGGCTCGTCACCCAACATCGCGCGGTGGTCGGCAGGAGGTGGTCATTGGGAGTTGCACCTATCTCTATTTTCATTGATCCGGCTCAATGCCGCCGCTTTGCTGTTCGGCTAATTTAGAAGCAACGGTACATGATCTTTCGAGGGAGTAGGTGAGATGAGGACGTTTGCCCCGGCCGTTCGAATAGCGGCCGCTGCCGCGATGGTGATGCTGACGGTGATGCCAGTGAGCGCTCAACAAACGACTCGCCAGGAATACCGAAGGATGAATTGGGCCGAAAACCTGCCGGAAGCGGTCAGGACATATCATGGCAAGCGGTTCACGGTCATCAGCTACAGCAACGCGCATGAAACCGGCCATCATCCGTCGCCTGGCACTGCACAGCAAGTGGAGGCAATCCGAGCTGCAGCTCGGGCAAACAAATGGCTCGTTGCCCAATTGAAGGCCAGGAAACTCACACCGAACAAAATCGAGTGGGTGACGCGAGCCCGTAATGGCAACATGGTTTTCTACATAGACTGAGCGATAGCTGGTCTCGGAGGAGAAATCTTCTCCGACACATAGCGAGCGATCGTTGCAACATCCCCTGACAAGTGCGTTGCAGGCGTTCGTTTCGCTACAGCGAACCTGGCTCGTGCGCTGGTCGACCGAGGACTGTGCCATCCAGGTGACCGAGTTATGGGGCTGAGCCGTTCTCAGCCCAGACTGTCGCTCGTGCATCGTCGCGAGGTTTCCGGTGATGTGGAAGTCAATCATCGAAGCTCCATTGGAGCAGGATCTAGAGCTCGCCGTGATCGACGAGGAAGGGGTTCACGCTTTGGTTTTTCCGTGTCAGCGCAGGCCCGGCGCTTGGGTGAACGCCATGACCGGCGAAATTCTGGAGGTTCACCCGACCCATTGGCGCGCCTGGCTTGTTCAACAATTCCATGTGGTCAAAGTTCATTGACGCCAATAGTCGCGGCCGCGTCGGACGGTTTTGCCGGCGGAGCACCGGATGCTGCACCGCACATTGCTTCCGATCAATGACATCACCAGCCGCGCTAACATAGTCTGGCCGGGTTCACGGGCGGCCGGATGTGGCCGTCATCCGGTAGGCTGCTTGCAGTGGAGAGGGTCATGCGCGGTTTCGGTGTTCACTCGGAGGTCGGAAAACTCAGGACCGTCATGGTCTGTAAACCGTCCTTGGCCCATCAACGTCTGACGCCTGCCAATTGTCATGATCTGCTCTTCGATGATGTCCTCTGGGTTCATGAGGCGCAGAAGGATCATTATGATTTTGTCCTGAAGATGCAGGAAAGGGGCGTGGAGGTTCTCGAACTCCACGATCTGCTCGGCCAGACGCTCGCCGACAAGCAGGCGCGCGATTTCGTGCTGGATCGCCGGATCACCCCAAACGTGCTCGGCTCGCAGATTGCGGAGGCGGTGCGCCCGTGGCTTGACGAAATGCCGGCCACGCAACTCGCGGCATTCATGATCGGCGGCATCGCTATCTCCGATCTGCCTGACGTCAAGGCGAAGTCGTTGATGCTGAGTGCCTTGGCGGAGTCGGAATTCGTCATACCGCCGATCCCCAACACATTGTTCCAGCGCGATCCCTCCTGCTGGATTTATGGTGGTGTGACCTGCAATCCGATGTTCTGGCCCGCTAGGCGCGCGGAAACCCTGATCCAGCGTGCGATCTATAAGTTCCACCCATCTTTCCATGGCGGCGATTTCCAGATCTGGTGGGGCGATTCAGACCAGCAGTTTGCGAATGCGTCGATGGAGGGTGGCGACGTCATGCCGATCGGCAACGGCACCGTGCTGATTGGCATGGGCGAGCGCACGACCTATCAGGCCGTCGGGCAGGTGGCGCAGGCCCTGTTCAAGAGCAAGGCGGCAAAGAGGGTCATCGGCTGCCTGATGCCGAAGAGTCGCGCGGCGATGCATCTCGACACCGTTTTCAGTTTTTGCGACCGCGACGTCGTCACGCTGTTTGCCGAGGTGGTCGACCAGATCCGTTGCTACAGCATGCATCCGAAGGGCGACGACGGCACGTTCGAGGTTCATCCCGAAAATCGACCAATGCTCGACGTGGTCAGCGAAGCGCTTGGCTTGCCTCAACTGCGCATTGTGGAGACCGGGGGCAACTCCTACCAGGCCGAACGCGAGCAATGGGACGACGGCAACAACGTCGTCGCGCTCGAGCCGGGCGTCGTCGTCGCCTACGACCGCAACACGCACACGAATACGCTTCTGCGCAAGGCGGGCATCGAAGTCATCACCATTCGCGGCTCAGAACTCGGCCGCGGCCGCGGCGGTGGGCACTGCATGACGTGCCCCATCTGGCGCGACCCCGCATACTGATGCCTCGCATCCATCAAAACAGACCCGACGGAGCAAGAAAATGAGTTTCAATCTGCGCAATCGCTCGCTTCTGACCGTGCAGGATTATACCCCGCGCGAGTTCCGGTATCTCCTCGATCTCGCTCGCGACCTGAAGCGGGCCAAATATGCCCGCACCGAACAACAGCATCTGAAAGGCAAGGAGATCTGCCTGATCTTCGAGAAGACCTCGACGCGGACAAGATGCGCCTTCGAAGTCGCCTGCTCGGATCAGGGCGCCAATGTGACCTATCTCGATCCCTCGGGCTCGCAGATCGGGCACAAGGAATCCTTCAAGGACACGGCGCGCGTGCTCGGCCGCATGTATGATGCGATCGAATATCGCGGGTCGGCGCAGACGGGTGTGGAGACGCTCGCCCGCTATGCGGGCGTGCCGGTCTATAACGGCCTGACCGACGAATACCATCCGACGCAGATGCTCGCCGACGTGATGACCATGCGCGAGCACAGCGACAAGCCGATCGCCGACATCAAATATGCCTATGTTGGCGACACGCGCTCGAACATGGGGCACTCGCTTCTGATCGTCGGCTGCCTGATGGGGATGGACGTGCGCATCTGCGGGCCCAAGTCGCTCTGGCCTTCCGAGGAGTACATGAAGATCGCCAAGGATCTGCAGCAGAGGTCCGGTGCGCGTCTGCTGGTCACCGAAGATCCCAAGGAGGCCGTGCAGGGCGTCGATTTCATTCACACGGACGTCTGGGTGTCGATGGGCGAGCCGAAGGACGTCTGGCGCGAGCGCATCAAGCTGCTCACGCCCTATCAGGTCAACGAAGACCTGATGAAGGCAACGGGCAATCCGCAGACGAAGTTCATGCATTGCCTGCCGGCGTTTCACGATACTGAGACGACATTGGGCAAGCAGATCGCGGAAGACTACGGCATGAGCAACGGCCTTGAGGTGACCGGCGAGGTCTTCGAGTCCGAAGCCAATGTCGCCTTCGAGCAGGCGGAAAACCGGCTGCACACGATCAAGGCGCTGCTTGTCGCTACCCTGGGAGATTAGGATGCGTGTGGTTATCGCGCTTGGCGGCAATGCCCTTCTCCGGCGCGGAGAAGCCATGACCGCGGATGTCCAGAGGCGGAACGCGCGCATCGCTGCGGAAGCGATCGCACCGCTGGCAGCCGAGCATCAGCTCATCATAACCCATGGCAATGGGCCGCAGGTGGGTCTGCTCGCGCTGCAGGGCGCAGCCTACAAGCCGGACGAAGCCTATCCGCTCGATGTTCTCGGCGCGGAAACCGAGGGTATGATCGGCTACATGCTCGAGCAGGAACTCGGCAATCTGCTGCCGTTCGAGCAACCGCTGGCGACGCTTCTGACCATGGTTGAGGTCGATGCCGACGATCCGGGTTTCCAGAATCCGACCAAGTTCGTCGGCCCCGTCTATGACAAGGCCGACGCCGATCGTATCGGCACGGAAAAGGGCTGGGTGTTCAAGCAGGACGGCGAGAAGTGGCGGCGCGTCGTTGCGTCGCCATTGCCGAAGCGCATCTTCGAGGTCCGCCCGGTACGGTGGCTGCTGGAACAGCGAACCATCGTCATTTGCGCCGGCGGCGGCGGCATTCCGACGATGTATGAAAAGGGTAGTGATCGGAAGCTCATCGGCGTCGAAGCCGTGATCGACAAGGATCTGTGTTCGGAGCTTTTGGCACGCGAGCTCGATGCCGACCTTCTCATCATGGCGACCGACGCCCAGGCCGTCTGCACCGACTGGGGCAAGCCATCTCAGAAGGCGATCCATAGGGCGCGTCCCGATGATCTCAAGCAGTTCTCCTTCCCTGCCGGCTCCATGGGACCGAAGGTCGATGCCGCGTGCCATTTTGCTCAGGAAACCGGCAAGAGCGCGGCAATCGGAACCTTGGCTGACATTGCCAGAATGGTGCGCGGTGAGCGCGGGACGATCATCAGCAGCGGGTTCCCTGGCCTGACGTGGCACGCATGAGCGTGCCAGGTTCCGCGATGAGGTTATCCTGAGACGGCCGGGTGCGTCGATGCACCCGCAGCCGTCTCTTTGCTGTCAACGGGTGCTGCTACGGCGTTTCGTCGTTGCCAGACGTAGACAGGGATGCCGAGCATGAGCAGCACGAGACCATAGAGCACTGGCTCGGCGCCGGACCCATAGAGGGTGAACATAGCGAAAATGAAACCGACAAGCTCGATTGCGGTCACGCGCGGTACCCGTCTTCCATTGGTCACACGCGCCGCAACGAGGCTTCCGGCAAGCGAGCAGAAGGCATAGGGAACAACGGCCGTCATCGTGCTCAGCCCGACCATCAGCCGATAGACTGCGGCGAAGCCCTCCGACCCGATAGCCTGGACTAGAACCAGCACGGTCGCAAACGACGCCGAGACCACCATACCGATCGCCGGCACGCCGCGTGAGGAGAGCCGGGCAAAGAGAGGAGGGAACAACCCGTCCCGAGCTGCCGCCATTGGAACCTGCCCCATCAGCAGAGTCCAGCCGTTTAGCGCGCCAATGGATGAGAGCACGACTGCGATCGAGATCGCCAGCTCGCCGCTGCGCCCCCACATGATCCCCGCTGCCTCGGAGAACGGCGCCACGGAACGCACGAGCTGCTCGCGAGGCACAAGGCCCATCACAACGATCGTGCCGAGCACATAAAGAGCCGCAGCGATGGAGATACCGAGCACAGTCGAACGGGGGATGGTTCGCTCTGCGTCGCGGACATCGCCGGCGGGAACGGTCGCCGATTCCAGTCCCAGATAGGCAAACATGGTGAGCGGCGCCAGCGCCGCGACCGACTGAAGCAGCGGCTGGCCGCTTGGGTTGAATTCGGAGAAATGAGACGTGTCGATGAAGAGAAGACCGATAATGGCGACCGCGCCGAAGGGAAGCAGCTTGGCGTAAGTGGTGACCTGCGCAAAGACGCCGGCTGCGTGAACGCCGCGAAGATTGACGAGCACGATCGCCCATATCGCCCCAAGCGTCAGCAATGTGGCCGCAAAGCGGTTTCCTAGCGCTGGGAAGAGATCGATCATCACGCCGGCGAAAGCGATGGCGATCACAGGAAGCGATGTCCAGATGGAAATCCAGTAACCCCAGGCGATCAGGAAGCCGGCAAAATCGCCATAGGCGAGTCGCGTATAGGCGTAGGGTCCGCCGACAGCCGGCACGAGACTGGCAAGCCGCGCGAATGTGAGACCGAGGCAGATTGCGCCGGCTCCCATGATGATCCAGACGATGATCGCGAGGTTGCCATATGGCGCGATCGCGGCCGGCGAAAGATAGAAGCCCGATCCCACCATATTGCCGACGACGATGGCGGTGCAGGCGGCAAGTCCGAGGCTTTTGCCATTCGGTGACGTCGTCATGAATTCCCCCCTAAGAGGCCGTCTCCCTGGTGCCAACGGCGCCGTGGGCCGCCATCTCAGGCCCGATCTTCCCTCCAAAGATCGGGCGCTGCAATCCGGTTCAATGCGTAGTCGGCGCGCGCCTCAGACATCTTCACGATTGGCGTGGAGGCGCTAGAATGGCCGCTACTCAGTGGTGGGCGGCGTGGGGATGCAGATGTGGAACGAGCAGGGGTTTTTACGCATCTCGATTGCGGCTACCGTCGTGGTTGCCGCGCTCGGCGTCGTCTTCGGTATTCTTTCGGGCTCATTTTCCATTGCGTTCGATGGGGTGTATTCGCTGGCGGATGCAGCGATGACCGGGCTTGCTCTATGGGTTTCGAGCCTGATCGTGAAATCGGCGCAGAGCGATGCTCAGTCAGGCAGAATTCGCAACCGCTTCACCATGGGCTTCTGGCATCTGGAACCGATCGTCCTCATGCTCAATGGCTGCCTGCTGATGACGGTCGCGCTCTATGCGCTGATCAACGCGATCATCAGCATTCTCAGCGGCGGGCACGAACTCCATTTCGGCGTCGCGATCGCCTATTCCGCCGCGACGGTGGTCGTCTGCGTGGTCATGGCCGCCATAGGCATGAAACTGAACCGTACTCTGAAATCCGACTTCATCTCCCTCGACGTCAAAGCCTGGATCATGTCGGGCGGTATCGCCCTTGCCCTGCTGATTGCTTTTCTGATCGGCCTTGCCGTGCAGCCGACGCCGGTCGCCTGGGTTGCCAATTATGTGGACCCGGTGGTCTTGGGTCTAGTCTGCCTCGTGATGATTCCGCTTCCGATTGGCACGGTCTGGAAGGCAGTGACCGAAATCCTGCTGATTGCGCCGGTCGATCTCAAGGACCATGTCGATCATGTTGCTTCCGAGACGGTTCGCCGTCTCGGCTTCCTCTCCTACCGGGCCTATGTCGCGCGCGTCGGCCGGGCAACGCAGATCGAACTTTACTTCATCGTGCCTCAAGGACTTCCTCCGAAAACAGTGGAGGAATGGGATGCGCTTCGCGACCAGATCGGCGACGCGATCGGAGATGAGAGCGCCAATCGCTGGCTCACGATTGCCTTCACCGCCGATGCGGAATGGGCCGAGTAGAGACGAGGGATCGCCTCCGCCGATTTCGAAAGGCTTTTGTTCCTATCTTGATTGCGATCAACGACGCCGCTTTACCCGGCGTGTACCATCCCCCGACCTGAGACGCATGCGGCTGCGTGGCGGTCGCTGCCTTTTGACCATCGGGTTGTGGAGGGCGCATGGAGTTCCAAAAGGCATTTCCGATAGCCGTCATTGATGAGGATTTTGACGGCAAGAGTGCTGCCGGGCGCGGGATGCGCGATCTGGCGGCGGCGATCGAGAACGAGGGGTTCCGCATCGTTTCCGGCGTCTCCTATGAGGATGCGCGCCGTCTCGTGCATATCTTCAACACCGAATCCTGCTGGCTGGTTTCCGTCGACGGTACGGAGGATAAGATCTCGCGGTGGCAGGTGCTGGAAGAGGTTCTAAGCGCGAAGCGCGGGAAAAACGACCGGCTGCCGATCTTCCTCTTCGGCGACGACACGACCGCCGAGGATGTTCCGGCCAGCGTGCTGCGTCACGCCAATGCCTTCCTGCGGCTGTTCGAAGATTCGGCAGAATTCATGGCGCGCGCCATCGTGCAGGCTGCGCGCAACTACCTCGACCGGCTGCCGCCGCCGATGTTCAAGGCGTTGATGGACTATACGCTCGAGGGTGCATATTCCTGGCATACGCCCGGCCACGGCGGCGGCGTCGCCTTCCGCAAGAGCCCCGTGGGGCAGCTGTTCTACACCTTCTTCGGCGAAAACACGCTCAGATCCGATATCTCCGTATCTGTCGGCAGCGTCGGTTCGCTGCTCGATCATGTCGGGCCGATCGCCGAGGGCGAACGCAACGCCGCCCGCATCTTCGGCACGGACGAGACCCTGTTCGTGGTCGGCGGCACGTCGACTGCAAACAAGATCGTCTGGCACGGCATGGTCGGGCGCGGCGATCTCGTGCTTTGCGACCGCAACTGCCACAAGTCGATCCTGCATTCGCTGATCATGACGGGCGCGACCCCCATCTATCTGACGCCTTCGCGCAACGGGCTCGGCATCATCGGCCCGATCTCGAAGGATCAGTTCACGCCCGAAGCAATCGCGCAGAAGATCGCCGCAAGTCCGTTTGCCGGGCAGACGAGCGGCAAGGTCCGGCTGATGGTCATAACTAACTCGACCTATGACGGGCTCTGCTACAATGTCGATGCCATCAAAGCATCACTGGGCGATGCGGTCGAGGTGCTGCACTTCGACGAGGCCTGGTACGCCTACGCCAATTTCCACGAATTCTACGACGGCTTCCACGGGATCTCTTCTGCCCAGCCCGCGCGGTCGCAGAACGCCATTACCTTTGCCACGCACTCGACGCACAAGCTGCTCGCCGCGTTCTCGCAGGCGTCGATGATCCATATCCAGCATGCCGAGAACAAGCGCCTCGACATTACGCGCTTCAACGAAGCCTTCATGATGCACACCTCGACCTCGCCGCAGTACGGCATCATTGCCTCCTGCGATGTCGCGGCCGCGATGATGGAGCAGCCGGCCGGGCGCGCTCTTGTGCAGGAGACGATTGACGAGGCCATCAGCTTCCGGCGTGCGATGAACGCGGTCAGAAAACAGACGGAAGGGAGCTGGTGGTTTGATGTCTGGGAGCCGACGGTTGCCGAACAGACGCCGAGTGATAATCACGAAGACTGGGTGCTGAAACCCGGCGACGGCTGGCACGGCTTTGCGGGCTTGGCCGAAAATCATGTGATGGTCGATCCGATCAAGGTCACCATCCTCTCGCCGGGATTGTCGGCCAGCGGTACCATGCAGGAGCATGGGATCCCGGCCGCCGTCGTCACGAAGTTTCTTTCCTCGCGCCGCATCGAAATCGAAAAGACCGGCCTCTACTCCTTCCTTGTTCTCTTCTCGATGGGGATTACCCGCGGCAAATGGAGCACGCTTGTCACCGAACTCTTCAATTTCAAGGATCTTTACGATGCCAACGCGCCGCTGACGCGTGCGCTGCCGGCACTTGCCGCCGCGCATCCGGAAGCCTATGGCGGCCTGGGACTGAAGGATCTCTGCGAGCAGATCCATGCGATCTACCGCAAGGACGACGTGCCGAAGGCGCAGCGCGAGATGTACACGGTCCTGCCCGAGATGGCGTTGCGGCCGGCCGATGCATATGACCGGCTCGTCAAGGGACAGATCGAGAGCGTTGAAATCGACAATCTCATGGATCGCGTGCTTGCGGTCATGATCGTTCCCTATCCGCCCGGCATTCCGTTGATCATGCCGGGCGAGCGCATCACGCAGTCGACGAAGTCGATTCAGGATTACCTGCTTTACGCCCGCGATTTCGACCGCAAGTTTCCGGGCTTCGAAACCGACATTCACGGCCTGCGATTTGCCCCCGGTAAAGACGGACGTCGGTACCTCGTCGACTGCATTGCAGAAGGACAGCAACAATGATCCCGCGCGATGTGAAGTCTCCGACCGTGGCCATACCGTTTCACAGGATGCTGAAG
>NZ_JBNDHT010000190.1:0-9676 GCF_056755115.1 Rhizobium sp. SVR5-2C
CCGCAAGGACTGCTACCAGCTCTCGGGGCAAAGCCTCGGCGCTGCTCAGATGGCGGACGCGAATGAAGAGATGTCCACCTGGGACGTCTCGTCCGAGCTGACCGAAGCGAGAAACTGATCCATGGCCGTTCTTCGCACGATGCAGCCTGCCTTCACGGCGGGCGAGCTAAGCCCCGCCTTGTGGGCACGCGTCGATCTCTCGAAGTATCAGTCTGGCCTGAAGGTCGCTAAGAATGTCTTTGTGCATCCGCATGGTGGCGCCTCCAATCGCGCAGGCCTTGAGTTCATCGGCCGCGTGCGTGGCTCCGGTGTCGCGGTCCTGATCCCGTTCGTCTTCGATGCGGAGAGCAACCAGACTTACAATCTGGAATTCTCGGATCTCAAAATGAGGGTCTATCGAGCGGGCTCACCGGTGCTGGAGGCAGCCAAGAACATCACGGCGATGACGCTCGCCAATCCGGGTGTGTTCACCTCGGCGGCCCACGGTTACACCAACGGCGACGAGATATTTCTCGCTGACCTGGTAGGCCCCACGGCGCTGAATGGCCAGAATTTCATCGTCCGAAACATCACGACTAACACCTTCAGCCTCGAAGACCTGTTCGGGAATCAGATCAGCACCGCGAGCCTGCCGGCCTATGTGAGCGGCGGCACCGCGCGCCGCGTCTACGAGGTAGCTACGATCTTCACGTCCGATGAAGTCCGCCGCATCGTCTTCGCTCAAGAGAACGATGTGATGTACCTGACGCACCAAGCGCACGCGCCGCAGAAGCTGTCGCGCCTCGCTGATACCAACTGGACATTTAGCAGCCCACTCTTCACGCCTGCCATGACGGCGCCTGGCACGCCGACGGTCACCAAGCCGGGAGATACGTCCGGGCAGCCCGGATACGTCGCCACGGTCTACCGCTACAAGGTCTCGGCCATCTCAGATGCTACCGGCGAGGAAAGCCTGCCGTCCGGAGCAGGGTCGGTCACCAATGACCTCGATATTCAGGGCGGCAAAAACCGCGTCACCTGGACGGCTGTAACGGGGGCAGGACGCTATATCGTCTACAAGGAAGACAACGGCATCTATGGCTACATCGGCGGCACGACGGGCCTGACCTTCGATGACGAGAACATCACGGCGGACCTGAGCAATACGCCACAGGCTGGCACCAACCCGTTCACCGGCGCCGGCAACTATCCGGCGTCCGTGAATTTCTTCGAGCAGCGCCTTGCCATGGCCGGAACGGCCAACATCCCATCTGGCGTGTGGCTCGGCCAGTCAGCGAACTATGAGAACTTCGGAGCAGCTTCGCCGGCAAAGGCAAGCGATGCCATCACCTTCCGCGTCAAGTCGAAGGAAAAGAACGCCGTTCGAGCGCTTGGCGAATCTCGCGGCCTTGCCGTCTTCACGTCGGCCAACGAGTTCAACGTCTCGGGCGGCTCCGAAGACTTCCTCGGCCCGACGAACATCGTGATCAAGAAGCAGAGCAACCGCGGCTCTGGCTGGGTCCAGCCAATCGCTGTCGGCGACGTCATGCTCTTCTCCTTGGCTCGTGGCGGCGTGGTGCGAGACTACAGCTACGAGTTCGCCAACGATAACTTTACCGGCAAAGACCTCACCATCATGTCACGTCACCTGTTCAAGGGCCGCAAGATCATCTCCTGGGCCTATGCGCAGGCGCCGGACTCCATCGTCTGGGTGATCCTCGATAACGGCCAGTGTGTCAGCCTGACCTATATGCGCGAGCATGACGTCTGGGCATGGACACGGCACGAGACCGACGGAGTGTTCGAAGCCGTCAACGTGGTTCCTGAAGGCGACGAGGACGCGGTCTATTTCATCGTCAAGCGCACTGTGAAGGGGCAGGACCAGCGCTATATCGAACGGCTGCACACGCGCCTTTTCGAGGATTCCGCCGACTGCTTCTTCGTCGATAGCGGCTTGTCCTATGAAGGCGCGCCTATCTCGACGCTGCGCGGCCTCTATCATCTCGAAGGTAAACAGGTTGTCGCGCTCGCCGATGGCAACGTCATCAAGAAACTGACGGTCGTGAATGGCGCTGTCACGCTGTCGATCCCCGCATCGAAGATCCATGTCGGCCTCTCCTACGAGGCCATGATGAAGACGCTCGATATCGACATCGGCAATGTCCAGGGTCTGGGCACGGTCCAAGGTCGCCTGAAATCGGTGGCTGAAATCACGCTCCGCGTCGAAAACACCCGCGGTATCTGGGTTGGCCCGCGGGAAGACAAGCTGACCGAGCTGAAGCAGCGGCAGTTCGAAAACTGGAATGAGGCTATCCGCCTCGCAACAGACGACGTGAGCATCACGCCAACCTCGGACTGGACCAAGGGCGGGACGATGATCGTCAAGCAGTTCGACCCGCTGCCGATGACGATCCTGGCAATCATGCCTGATCTGAGGGTGGGCGGATGAAATCGTTCCGGATCATACCGGCAACCGCAGCACACGCCGCCGAGATCGCCCCGAGAATGCGCTTCGACGATATCCGCGAGGTGCAGGCAGCTTCGGGCCGCTCGCCGCTTTCAGCGCTGCTCTATTCGATCGAACGGTCGGACTTCGCCTATACGGTCGAGTTCGAAGGCCAGCCCGAGACCATGTTCGGATGCGGTACCGCCGACATGCTAAGCAACATCGGTGCGCCTTGGCTTCTTGGCTCGAATGCGATCGAGCGGCATTATCGCCACTTCCTGCGCGGCTCGCGCTTCTGGATCGGCCGGATGAAGGACGAATATGCGCTTCTGCGCAACACCGTCGACGATCGGAACGTCGTTTCGAAACGCTGGCTCGAATGGCTCGGGTTCCAGCTAGGTGAGGCCGTCCCCAAGGGCTACGAGCGCATTCCTTTCCGCACCTTTGAAATGAAGGGCAACCATGTGTGATATCGCAACGGCCTTCGCGATCGGCTCTACCATAGTAGGCGCCGCCGGAGCCAAGCAGTCTGCCGACGCAAACGCTGCGGCTCAGGACTACAACGCCAAAATTCAGGACATGAATGCGACGTTGGCCGAGCGGCGGGCTCGGGACGCTCTGGAACGTGGACAGGAAGAGGAGCAGCGCAAGCGTGAGCAGGCGTCACAGATCCTCGGGAAGCAGCGCGCTGCCATGGCTGCCAACGGTGTCGACCTGACCTTCGGCTCTCCGCTGGACACCCTGGTCAGCACCGCCACGCTTGGCGAACTGGATGCTCTGACGATCCGGAAGAACGCTGCCAACGAGGCCTACGACTACCGCGTCGATGCCGTGAACAATCGCGCCAGCGCAAGCCTCAGCCGCGCAAACGCAAGAACGAGCCGCACGGCTGGCAACCTCGACGCTTTGGGGACCATCCTTTCGGGCGGTGCCAAGGCGTTCGGAACCGCTAACGACGGTCTCGGATATAGGGGACGCTGATGCCGACTGTACCGATTTATACGCGTACCGAGCAGGAGCGGCCGATCCTTCGGCAGGGCATCAATGTCCAGGCGAGCGGCAATGACTTTGGCGCCCAGATCGGGCAGGGCATGCAGCAGTTTGCCCGCGGTCTTGATAGCGTTGGCGATGCCGTGCAGCGGGTGGATGCGCTCAAGGATGAATCTCTCGTCCGGCAGACGCGCAACGCATGGATGGAGGGTAAGCGCGAGCTTCAGTACGCGCCCGGTACGGGCTACATGACCCTTTCCGGACAGGCCGCAATCGACGCTCGCCCGAAATACGAACAAGATCTACGAGCTCTCAGGCAGAAGTATGTTGAGGGCCTGTCTCCGCGGCAGGTTGCGATGTTCGACCGTACGATCGATCCACTCGAACAGGATGCCCTCCAGTCCGGCATTGTCCACAATGCGAACGAGCTGAAGGTCCAGATTGAAAACGACGCCAACGCGTCATCTGCCAACTTCCTTGATGAAGCCCTCGTCAACTACAATAACCCGGAAAAGGCGGACAAGTATCTAGCTGCAGGTCAGTTGGAGATCCGGAACCTTGCTGAGAAGCAGGGCTGGACTGCAGAGATGCTTGCGCAAAAAGAGCGGGCCTACATCTCTGGCGCTACGCAAAAGATGGCGCTCCGCATTGCTGCCGCCGGCCCGACGGGCCCCCTGCTTGCTCAAGACTACATTACAAAAAACTCGAGCCGTCTCAGTGCAGATGATCAGTTCGAGCTCGACTTGAAGCTCAAGCCAATCATCCAAGAAGCGCAGTCTTCTTCTTATGCTGCTGAAGGGTTGAAGCTCACGCGCAACAGCCCGGATGTCGTCAAGGAAGTGGTCGATGCCGCAAGCAATGACAATTCCGATCGAGAAGAGCCAGGCCGCCCGACAATTGCTAACAGGCCGCTTTCAGCGTCAGGCCCGTCTGTCACGCGCTCGTTCCTGGCTGCTAAGGCTCCTGGTAAAGGAACCGCCGCGGTTGACGGCCTCGATGAGAGCTTTGCGACCAATCTGGCAGCGATGATCCAAGACGCACCGCCTCGCATTCGGGATGGCCTGCAGGTCATGAGCGGGTATCGCTCGGTTGAACGGCAGACGGAGCTTTGGAATTCGGCGCTGGCGAAATACGGCTCTGCTGATGCCGCTCGCAAGTGGGTCGCTCCTCCCGGTCGCTCGGGCCACAACCGCGGGCAGGCTGTAGATCTGATGTGGAACGGGCAGACGCTCAAGTCTGGCAGCGCTCCTCAAGACGTCATTGATTGGGTGCATGCGAACGCTGCCCGATACGGCATGTATTTCCCGCTCGGCAATGAAGCATGGCACATCGAGCCGCAGGGCACTCGCGGAACGACGATCGCTTCGAAGGTGGACACGCCGGTCAGCCGCGCCTCTGGCCCGTCCTATGACCAGATCCAGACGTTCCTCGGGAATATCAAGGACCCTGTGGTCCGCCAGAAGACCGAAGAGAAGATTTTCCAGTCGCTTGCGCAGCAGGACCGCATCCGAGAACTGAACCAAAAGGCAGCGCGCGATCAACTCTGGGAAATGTGGGAGCGAAACGGACAAACGCCCGATCAGGCGCCGGTCGACTTGCGTATCGCGGCAGGCAACACAGCGATCGACAGCATCAACGATTCGATCCAGAAGGAACGCGAAGGCAACGCCACGACTGATCAAAGCGTTCTGTTCGCGTTGAACCGCATGGCAGCCGAAAACCCGCAGCAGTTCAAGAGCCTTGATCTCTCCGACTATTACTCGCACCTCTCGCGCGAGGATCGTAAAGCGGTCAACGACAGCCAGAACAAGCTGCTCTCTGGTGATGTCGAGGCCCAGAACAATGGCTCGGTCTACAACGCCGCTTATAAGCAGGCAGAGCAGTCGCTCGCCGCCGTAGGTCTGACCACAACCGGCATTTCGCAGAACAATGTCGGCAAGCGGCAGGAGATGGAAACTCGCATTGCGAAGTTCCAGAACTCGCTGAAGATGGAGATCGATCAGTTCCGTACACAGCAGGGCAAGACGCCTACCTACGATGAGACGCAATCGCTCATCAACGCCCTCCTGATGAAGTCGATCTATACCGAAGAGCGCAGCTCCTGGTCTCCGGCAAGGCTCTTCGACGACGGTCAGGACGAGGTTGGCGGTGGCTTCATGTTCGAGCGCGGCGATCGACCGGAAGGCTCGGCCGTCAAGCCGGTGGTCGAATATCAGAACATCCCGCCAGAGTGGCAGTCATCGATCAAGACAGCGCTGACTGAACGGACCGGCAAAACGCCGACCCGGCAGGAGATAGAGGCCGAATATGCGGCTGTCGTGATGCAGATCCTTGGTCAGCGCTAGCCGGCCGGCAGTATCTGCTGGCATTTCTTTGCTTTCCCCGGCCGGTTCCAGCCTTCCGATATAGCTTTAATGCGCTGAGCTTTGGCGGGATGGCTATCGCCGGGTCGATCAGACATAAGGGAAACAGTGCTTAGCGCGTTGCCAAGGGAGCGGCCCATCAGTTTCATGGCTGCGCCCGCAAAAGCATCGGCTTCTAGCTCGTTCTCGATGCTGGATGGCTCGGACAGGTGGCCGCAGATGTGATGGCCCAGCTCGTGGGCAATGATCATGCTGGCACCATCGTAACCTACCAGCGGGGACAAGCGTCGGTCGTAGACGATCACTCTGTTGCCATCGATCACGGTAGCGACAGCGTTGCCGCCGATGTTCCCGTTCATGGGGTAGACGTTGCACTGTTCAGTTGTGAGCTTCATCGCGTCGCAAACGTCTTCGAGCATGTAGGCATAGTCTTCGAAGGCAGGTTCGATCTGAACAGCCTTGCCTCGATAGTGAAGAACCGGGGTTTTCGAGAGATCCACGGTCATGTCGTCAGCGCCCGCTGGCGATGACAGCAGCAGCGCAGCCAGCGCCGAACACACAAACCGGACCATTAACCTTCAACCCCTGGTGATAGATGTCTCCTGAGGAATATCTTGCACAAAGTCGCAGTGAGCAAGCCACCGCGACAAAGCAAGTTGCGTTTTCGTTAACGCAGGACAAGACGACAGACCCCGACCAGCATGCGGCGGACATCAAGCTCGCCCAGTCGCTGTCGCTGCCCACGTCTTTGACGTCGCAGTTCCGGGACACGTTTGCGCAGCGCATGCAGCAGAAGCGCAACGAGACAATCCTGTCAGCGAACCCGGTTCTTTCGAACTGGATGCAGGCGCCGGACAACGCCAAGGTCGCGAAGGACGACCTGCAGGCTCTCTCTTGGTGGGAGCAGTTCTCCAAAGGGAAACTGTCTAGCGAAGTCATCGAACTTCGTGGTGCGCCCGCCGGACTCGTCAAACTGGGCGGGTCCGCCATGGAAGGCGCTGGCCAGATGCTGACGCCCGTTGATCCTGCCGACCGCCAGCCGATCGTCGCACGCGTCGCCGGAGCGAAAACCAGCTCGCCGGAAGATATCGCCGAACTGCGCAAACAAATATTCCAACAAGGCGAGGTCAACCCGGCCATTGCGCAGTCGGTCCTGTCGGACGTCCTTTCGGGCGATATGACGCCGGATGAGGCCTATCAGTCGCTCGAACCACTATTCGTCCCGGCTCTCAAAGCCGCGAGTGAAGCCCTTCAGAAGGGTGGCGAAAAAACACAGGACGCTGGATCGAACATCTTTCCCGCTGCTCCGGGCATGGAAGATAGCTTCGGGCGTCAGATCGGCGAAGGTCTCGGATCAATGTTGGGCATCCTCGCGATCGGGATGGTCGGCGGGCCTGTGGCGGCGGGAGCCGCGGGTGGTTTTGCAGGAGCAGGTGAGGCGACGGCGAACGCTCGTCAAGCTGGGCAGGATGAAGACACGCAGACCATTGCGGCCTTCTACGGTATTGCTCCAGGTTTAACGGATGCCATACCGATCGAGCGTCTGCTTTCGAACCCTGTGGTGAAGAGTGGCTTCGCCTCCTTCCTTCGCGCAGTCGGCAAGCAGACGGCGCTGGAAGGCGGGCAAGAGGCGGTGCAGCAATTCATGCAGAACGCCATTGCCCAGAACCTCTATGCGCCCGACAAGAGCCTGTTCGATAGCGTTGCGCAGAACTTCGCCTCGGGCGGTGCCGTTGGCGCCTTGATGGAAGCTGGGCGCCTGGCTTTTGAAGCTGCTCTTCCCGGCAGAGTCCGCCGGATGCACATTCAGGCCGGTCGCGCTGAGCAAGCGAAACAGACGATCGACCAGATCGGCGAGGCCGCCAAAACTTCCAAGCTTCGCCAGCGTCTTGATGGCTCCTTCATGGATTTCGTCGGCAAGGCCACGGAAGGCACGCCTATCCAGGACATCTATGTCCCGGCGGAGAAGATGCAGGAGCTTTTCCAGAGCTATCGCTTTGAGCCGCGTGACTTCCTGACGGATCTGCCAGGCGTGGATCCGGCTGAGTGGGACACCGCTATTGCGACTGGAGGCGATATCAAGATCCCGACGGCTACCTATGCTGCGAAGCTGGCGGGTTCGCTGTTCGACGATTTCCTACGCCAGAACATGCGCTTCGAACCGGACGGAATGACGCTGACCGAGGCGCAGGAGTTCAACAGCCGCGCCGATGAAATCCGGCTGCAGGCTTTCGAGGAATCAGAAGCAGCTCGAATGGCGGCCGATGCAGAGCGTTCAGTCGATCAGCAGGAGTATGACGAGCTTGTCGGCCGTCTGCGCGCCGCTGGCCGCTCGACCGACGTCTCACGCTTCGAGGCCATGCCCATCGTGGCCATGCGCCGCACCATGGCAAGCCGCGCCGGCCTGACACCAGAAGAGTTTACCGCCCGCAATCCGCTGCCCGAATTTCGAGGCGAGGTGCCTGAAGGACTAAAGGCGAAAGATGTTGACGAGCTGACGCGCCAGCTTGCCGAGATGCGCGCCTACAAGCCGAAGGAGCCGGAGCTTGGTCCTTCGCTCCTGGAAGCCATCTCGAGTTACGGAGGCATCAACGATACTGGCGGCGAACTGAAGGCGCGTGACGCCGCGGTTATCAAGCGAGGCAAGGGCAGGAAGAGCCTACGTCTTGCGCGCGGCGGCATTATCGCCGGCATGCAGGATATGCTCGGACCCGCCAAAGGTGGCAAGAAGCACGGTCTCGATGACGTGGCTCAAGCGATGATCGAGGCGGGGTACCTGCAAGACAATGCAGTTGCCAACGAATACCGCCATGCGATCGAGACTGGTGGCGAGGTTCCGGACATCGGCAAGGCGCTGCTTGATGCGATCGATGAAGAGCTGCGCGGCAATGTGCAGTATTCCGGCACTGTCGAAACCAATGACAAGGCATCTCTCGTCGAATCCAACATCGCCTATCTCGATAGCCTGGGCGTTTCGCTCGCCGACAGTGACGACGCCATCCGTGAGGCGCTGCGCAAGGCACAGGACGAAGAGGGCAGGAAGTACGGGCAGGCCACACTTCGCCAGAAGCTTGCACAGCTGCAAAAGTCGCTGTCCGAGTTGATCGAGTTCGCGAGAGATGGGGACAAGAAGGAAACGAAGACCGTCGAGATCGCTGAAGTCTCTGATGACGTTGCCAATATCGTTCAGGCCTCGATCGGATTGGACATCCACGGGTTCAAGCACACAATCGATGCTTTCGCCATCCGGCATATGATGCGTCGGCACTCCGATGAGGAAACCGAAGCCTCTCGCGCACAACTGCCAATCTCGGATGAGGATATCGAACGCATCCCGAGTTACCTCGCCAACGCTGCCAAGATTGTGACGGGTCTGAAGGGACGGCGTAATCAGGATGTCATCGGCTACATTTCGCCCGCTGATGATGGCTCGATCGTCTATGTCGAAGAGGTGCGCACGGGGCGCAACCGCTTGGCAGCTTTGTCGATAAGGAAGTTCCCTCCGGCGAGTCAATCCGAAAGCATCGCTTCCAGCCTGAGTCCCAACGTCCAGAACGTTCCGGAGGGTGGTGTTACCATAACAGATATCCCGCCGACTTCAAAGACGCTGTTTCAGAAGGGCCAGCGCGGGTCCATCCAAATCCCGTTCGGTGGCGCGAGCGGGAGTCCGGTCATTATCAGCCTTTTCGAAAGCGCTGACCTTTCGACCACGATCCACGAAAGCAGCCATTACTTCCTGAATACGCTGCAGGATCTGCAAACGCTGAGCCCTGACATTCAGGACATGTACAATGGCGTGCGCACCTGGTGGCGAGACAATGCTGATGCAGTGGCGGCCGACGCGAAAGAAGCCTCGGGTATTGACGTGACGGCGGACGATGTGCGCGCCGTGCTGGAC
>NZ_JBNDHT010000191.1:0-9610 GCF_056755115.1 Rhizobium sp. SVR5-2C
TAATCTACCCGTTCGTCGGTGATGAATTCGGCGGAAGCGACATTTCAGCCATCAAGCTTATTGAAGCGCTTCACCCCTCTGAAGTGAACCCAGTGGTTGTCGTTCACAGCCCTGAGGGCGATTTCGCGAAATATTTGGACAGCCGGGATGTTCCTTATCTGACTGTCAACGAATTGCTTCTGAGGCCGCGCCATAGCCGCGCGACAGGAGGCGCGTCGGCTATGCTCTATCCTCTGGCGGCCGCGCACATGGTTCGTTTTCTCAAGCAGCACAAAGCGGATATCGTTCATACAAACAGCGGGCTGATCCATAGCACATGGGCCCTCCCCACGGTCCTTGCCGGAGCGCGCTTGCTTTGGCACCACCGGGGGGATCCTGCTGCTCGAGGCGTGAACCTCCTGGCGCCCTTCATTGCCAGTCACATTGTTACCGTTTCCAACTTTGCCAGGCCCTCCTCGCCTCTCATTTCCATTGAGAGACGAACCTCAGTGGTCCATAGCCCCTTCGACCATCCGGACGTGCTGCCGGACAGGGAAGAATGCCGCATGGAGCTCGTTCAAGAGCTTGGGTTGGATGAGGAAACCCGCCTTGTCGGATTTTTTGGCGCCCTCATCGACCGGAAGCGGCCCATCCGCTTTGTCGAAGCGGTACACGCATTTCGCTCGCAGCATCCGGAAGTGAAGATCGCTGGTCTGCTGTTTGGCTCGCCCGAGCAATACGGAAAGCGGCTCGACGGCGAGGTGATGGAACGCGCGCGGGAACTGCGGATCGAAGACGGCATCCACCTCATGGGTTTCCGCTCGCCGATCAACCGGCTGATGTGCGCCATGGATATTCTGCTCGTTCCGGCCGTAAACGAACCATTCGGACGAACCCTCATCGAGGCGATGCTGCTGGGCACCCCGGTTGTCGCGACGAACCATGGGGGAAATCCGGAAGCAATTGTCGATGGCAAGACCGGCTATTTGGTTGAGCCGGAACGTCCAACCGCCTTTGTCGCGCCGATGGCCAGCCTCTTGAAAGACCCTGCCGAGTGGAGGCGCATAAGCGAAAACGCGCGGTCCTCTGCATTGAAAAGCTACGGAATACGCCCGCATACGGAAGAGATAATGCGCATCTATCGTCAGATCACCGGCAGAGCAGCATGATCTAATCGCCGGCCAGATCTAGCAAAGAGGGGAATAAGCATGCGTATCGACGACCTTGGCTTTCTGATCATCGGCGCAACGAAGAGCGCGACGACGTGGCTCCAGCGTTCGCTACAGAACGACCCCAATGTCTATATGCCCGATCCCGAACTGCATTATTTCAGCCGCCAATTCAGCAAGGGACAGGACTGGTACCTGTCACAGTTTCGGGTGACAGATAACTCTCGGGTGGTAGGTGAAAAATCGAATTCCTACCTGGAAGCACCGGAAGCCGCCCAGCGCATCAAGGACAGCCTGCCAAATGTGCTGCTGATCGCCCAATTGAGGAATCCGGTCGATCGTGCCTATTCGGATTACTGCATGCTCCTCCGAAGAGGTGACGTGACAAGAGACGTCGAAGCTTATTTGGAGCCGCGCAAAGGCGCAGAGGGGCGCTTCCTTGCATGGGGACTGTATTATCTGCAGCTGTCGCGTTATCTCGATTTGTTTCCGCGCGAGCGCCTCAACATCCTGCTGTTCGAAGACCTTCTTGGTGATCCTCAGGCACACCTGAATACCGTGCGCGATTTCCTCAACCTCAGCCGCCAGCAATCGGTTTTGCCGCTCTCAACCAAGGTCAAGGATCGCAACGAGCCGGTTGTCGGCCCTGCTTTGCGTCGGCTGGTAGGACCGTTCAAACCGGCGCTGGCGCCGTTTCGCCATATTCCGCTGATGCGACGGCTGCGCTCGGTCGTAGCGCGCTCGACGATGTACCCGCCATTGAAAGGCGATCTCAGGCAGCGAATGATCGACTTCTATGCGAGTGACACCGAAAAGCTTGGGACGTTGATGGACCGCGATCTCTCCGGTTGGCTCACGGGTGCGTCCACCCCGGAGGAAACAAGCCGTCGGTCGACGACACCATACGCAAGCTCGCCCGCGCCTGAACGCCGGGTATAAAGAGAGAAAACTTTTAACGATCTACCGAGCTGCCAACTGGGTCAGATAGTCTTCAATTTCCAATGCGAGATCTTCAGCCTGCCGGCCGACTGTCTTCAGGTGAATATCCGCAGAAATGGGGTTCTCGTATGGTGAGCTAACTCCCGTGAAATTCTTAATTTCTCCGGCTAAAGCCTTACGATATAAGCCTTTTGGATCGCGCCGCACGCACTCTTCAATCGGCGTATCAACGAATATCTCGATGAATTCGCCCGGATTGAAGAGACCGCGCGCCATCGACCGCTCCGATCGAAACGGGGAAATAAACGAGACGAGAACGATCAGGCCGGCGTCGGCCATGAGCTTGGCGACCTCGGCCGCACGCCGGATATTCTCCACGCGGGCTTCTTGCGTGAACCCCAGATCGCGGTTCAAACCATGCCGAATGTTGTCGCCATCGAGAATGTAGGTATGCCTGCCTTGTGCATGAAGTAGTTTCTCCAGCATATTGGCGATGGTCGATTTGCCGGACCCCGACAACCCGGTAAACCACAGTACCCGCGGCTGCTGAAACTTGATCGCCGCGCGCGCGCTCTTGTCGATATCCAGCACCTGCCAGTGAATGTTTTGCGAACGCCACAACGTATGGTCAATCATACCCGCGCCCAGGGTCGCATTCGAAAAACGATCGATGAGCACGAAATTGCCGGTGTTTCGGTTGTCGTGGTAGGTGTCGAAGACAATGGGCGTTTGGGTCGAGATATTGCATACGCCGATTTCGTTCATTTGTAGCGAAGTGGCAGCATTATGCGCCAAGCTGTTGACATCAATTTTATATTTGAGCGCAGTTACAGTAGCGTCAGTCACGTCCGTCTCGGTTCTGCAAACATAACTGCGGCCCGGCAAAAGCGGCTTGTGGTCAAACCAGATCAAATGAGCCATGAACTGATCGGAGATGCAGGGCTGCGACTGCGGCGCCACGAGCATGTTTCCACGCGAAACCTCCACGCATTCGTCCAGGACAACGGTCACTGCCTGTCCCTTCCGCGCCAGGTCGACATAGTCGAACCCGTGAATGATCGACCGCACTTGCGCTGGTTGTCCCGACTTGGCGACAATCACCTTGTCGCCTACGGAAACAATCCCGCCAGCGATTTGGCCGCATAAACCACGAAATTCGGAACTCGCCCGATTGACCATCTGGATCGGAAAACGAAACGGGCCATCATCGCCGTCCGCTTCGCACTCCAGGTTGTCCAGGTAGGCGAGAAGGGGCTCGCCATCATACCATGGCATTTCCGCCGATCGAGTGACGACGTTGCCGCCATGGAGTGCTGAAACCGGAATGCAGTATGTGGTCGTGAAACCGAGCGGCTTGGCGAAGGCTTCGAAAGCTTCACAGATCGAGCGAAATGTCTCCTCGTCGTTGCCTACGACGTCCATCTTGTTAACCGCGAGCACGACATGCCGGACGCCAAGCAAAGCATTGATGAAGGTATGACGCCGGCTTTGCGGCAGCAGCCCTTTCCGGGCGTCGAGCAGGACAATTGCAACATCCGCATTGGATGCACCCGTTGCCATGTTGCGCGTGAATTCTTCATGACCGGGAGCGTCGATCAGGATGTATTTGCGTTTGCTGCTGGCAAAGAACCGGTAGGCAACATCAATCGTAATTCCCTGTTCGCGTTCAGCCTCCAAACCGTCCACCAGCAACGCCAAATCAAGCTTCCCCTCGCCAACCGTGCCAAAACGGGCACTGTCCCCTGTAAGGGTGGTGATCTGGTCGTCGGCAACAGAACTCGTGTCGAACAGAAGGCGGCCAAGGAGAGTTGACTTTCCGTCATCGACCGACCCGCAAGTCAATACCCGAAGACAAGAGCCCAGCGGTGCTTCGGCTTCTATTATCGTGCCTCGGCTTTCGACCTGGACTTCCATCAGAAATAACCCTCCTTTTTCTTCTTCTCCATTGATGCCGACTCATCATGGTCGATGGCGCGACCCTGACGCTCCGTCGTTCGGGCAACCAACGCTTCAAAGATGATCTCGGGGATTGTGCGAGCACTGGATTCGATCGCACCGGTGAGAGGATAGCAGCCGAGCGTTCTGAATCGGACAAGCCGCTCTTCGATGATCTCGTCGGGAAGGAGCGGCAGGCGCTCGTCATCAACCATGATGAGCATGCCGTTTCGATGGACCGTGGGACGCCTATCGGCGAGATAAAGCGAGACGATTTCGATATTTTCTTTCAGAATGTATTGCCACACATCGAGCTCTGTCCAATTGGACAACGGGAATACGCGGATCGATTCATTTTTATTGATGCGAGTATTGTATGTCCTCCACATTTCGGGGCGTTGCCTCTTCGGATCCCAGGAGTGGGAGGCATTTCTGAAAGAAAAGATCCGCTCCTTGGCGCGTGATATTTCCTCGTCCCGGCGAGCGCCTCCGAAGGCTGCATCAAAACCATATGTGTCGAGCGCCTCCCGAAGAGGCAAAGTCTTCATGACGTGCGTATAGGCGCTCGGGCTGTAGTCGAAAGGGTTGACGCCGTCTGCGACACCGCTTTCGTTGCGGTGCACGATGAGGTCCAGGCCGAGACGATGTGCGGTTCTGTCGCGAAAGGCGATCATCTCCTTGAACTTCCATGTCGTATCGATATGAAGGAGCGGAAAAGGGATCCGCCCCGGATGGAAGGCCTTCATCGCCAAGTGCAGAAGGACTGACGAGTCTTTACCGATCGAATAGAGCAGTACCGGGCGCGCGCACGTCGCGGCCACCTCCCGCAGGATATGGATCGATTCCGCTTCCAGTTGCTCCAAATACTCGGCTCTCACCATTTGATAGCCCTCAAGCCGTTGCACTGCGACCAAACGAAGTTTTCAACCGCTTCCACAGCCCGGGCCGACGCGGGTCGGCTAGCGGCCCCTTACCGGCTTCGGATGATATGGAAAACAGATTCAGAATGCCTCCGAGTATGAAGGGCTGGTTGACCAAGAGACGGTTCAGCGCGCCCACGAGCTTCCGCTCGGTTGTGCGTCCTGCCGCGGCTATAATCACGATTGAATCGACGTGGGCGGCGAGCCAAACAGCCCCTTCCTCAGCGTCCAAGCTGGGGGCGTCGATGATGACCAGATCGTACATTTTGCGCAGATAGGAGCAGAGCGGTTCTGCGTCGTCGGCTGTGAAGTTCGCGAAAACCACATCAAGCCTGGGATATGTCGGCGAGGCCGTGCTTGAGACGCATATATCCTGCGGATCCGCGAGCTTCGGTACCAAACGCGGCACGCTTAGTCCAAGAAGAGTCCCTGCTCCTTTCGCCGACGGATCAAAATCGACCAGAACCGTGCGAAGATTGCTCGCTGTCGCCGCCGCAGCCATTCCGAGGGCCACTGTGGTCTTACCCTCGCCCGTCGACGGCGAACAGAACATCACAATCTTCCCACCACTCGGCCGTCCGATCGTTCGCCATGCCAGACATAGATTCCGCATGGCCTTTGCAAAAGGCAAAGACGGGCCGTCGATAACATATTCGAATGAACTGGTCCCCTTGCCAAAGCGCCGCTTTATTCTCGGGACCGTCACCAAATTTGGCCGGGTCAAAATGTCTTCGACATCCCTTGGACGATACAAGCGATCATCGAGCGCATCGACAATGATAGCTGTCACAACGGCGAGGATGAGGGAGCCAATCGCTCCGGCAACTATGACAAGGGACGGTTTCGGAAACGCAGGGCTCGTCGGGACCTCCGCATAGGATGCGACCATAGCCGACCCTTTGTGCTCGCCGCGCTCTGGGTCCAGATCTCCAAGTCGAAGCACGACCTGATCGTAACGCTTTTGTTCAGCCAGCAAATCTCTCTCGAGTTCGCGTCTGCGAATTTCTGCAAGGCTCCGTTCCTGGATTTGCTTCTGTAGAGACGCGACCTCCGCACTGAATTTTGCTGCGCGAACGGCCGCGACCTCTGCGGTATTTCCCAATTCCTGAACAATTCGATCGGCTTCCTCCATCATCAGACGTTGATTGGCTTCGAGCTCGGCGTCGGCATCGGCGACCAATGGATGGTTCTTCGCAAACTTGGAGCTGAGCTGCGCCTTCAACCGCTCGAGACGTGATTGTTCGGTGCGAAGGCGATCCAGCGGTTCGGACGTTACGACGCGGACGACCGCTGCTATGTTGCCTGATGCAAGCTGCGTTTTCGCCTCCAGATATTTCGATCGCGCGGCTGTCTCATCAGCGCTCGCGACCGTGAATTGCTCATTAATCAACGCCATGCGCGACTTCAGGACATCATCCTTGGGATCGAAGGTCAGATCGCGATTGGCCGTAAACGCTGCTACCTGACGTTCCATCGCCGCTATGCGTCCGCCAAGTTCACTTGCCTGACCTCTCAGATAGTCAATCGTGTTCGTCGTTGCTTCATCCGTGAGCTTGGCAGTCCAATCGACATAATGCTGCGCAATGGCGTCGGCGATCGCCGCTGCCTTCAGCGGGCTTGTCTGCCGTGCTTGAATTGTCATCGCCAGACTGTCGCCCTTGCGGTCGACGGTATAGGATGCGAGGAGCGTGGTTATTGCCCGATCACGTTGGACGCTCGTAGAGATCAGCCGACTGCCGACCATCTCGGAGTCCTGCTTTGGGGCCAGGAATTTCGTCGCTGCATTCACAAGAAGGCTGATGCCTCCTTCATTCTCGTCATCGTGCTGCGGAAGATAGGTGTTGTAGTCAGGGTCGTTGATTAGATCGAGTGCGTCCACAACGGTTCCGACGAATACGCGCGATTTGATGACGTCCAGCTCCGTTTCCATGACGGACTTGTCACGCTCCTGGTTTCGAAGTTCCTCGACAGCCTCGTATGGACGAGCATCGTTTCGGTCGAACACGATGGCAGACGCCCCGATATAGACCTTTGTCATCAGAAGCGCGGCCAGGACCGTTAGAGTAAGTCCGGCCGTCAGGACAGAGCCGAAGAACCATTTGTGCCGCCGCACCATCTCAAGCAGATCGGACAATCCATAGCCGGAACGCGGCGGAGAAAGGCGCTGCTGAAAAGCTGCGGCATGATGGCTGCCGGTGACAGACTGCGAACCGACGCCAGGCGGAGTTACCTTTATCCTCTCCACGAAATGCCCCTCCCCATCCCACTTAGTCGTTGGCCCGTGGTCGTGCATGTCTCTGCCTGCCGCTGCCGGGAGCCGCGCGACGCCAGAGTCTGGCTTGGGCTTTTAGAATTTGAGAGGCCCATTCGATCGAGAAGTATTTCGTTGATCAGGTGAACATCAAACCGGCCACAGGCCAGCTCTCGGGAGTGGCGGCCCATTTCAGCGGCCAGTTCAAGGCGATCGGCAAGCGCCGACATGGCGTCAAAGAGGCTGTCCACGCTGCGTGGCGCGACGAGATAGCCGTTGACACCCGGCTCGACGGTATCCCTGCAACCCGCCAGGTCCGTGGTGATGATTGGACGCCCGACAGCCATCGCTTCCAAAGCGCTGCGAGGTATTCCCTCGCGATAATACGAGGGAAGGACAAATATGTTACATCGTGCAAGGAACGGACGAACGTCTTTGGTTTCGCCTAGATAATCTATGATGCCTTCACGGGCCCATTGCTGAACCTCTTGCAGCGATATTGCTGCCGGATTGGGGTCAACGGGACCAAGCAGCAGGAATTCCGCGTCAGGTCGCTGTCGCTTCAACCGGCGCGCCGCCTCGACATATTCAAAAACGCCTTTGTCCCTGATGAGACGCGCTACCATTAGGAAGACCGGCTTCTCGCGGGGGGGAGGCACGAAGGCGTAATGGTCGACATCCACCCCCGAGCCATCGACGTGGTGAATAATCGAAACGTCTTCCACCAGCGAATTTTCGATGATGTCGGCCCAATCGGCATCATTGTAAACAAAGACGGCTTTTGCGCCGGCGAACGCCCGGCGGTATAGCCAAACGCTCAACCGATGGATCGCTCGACCCTTCACGGTATCTAGACTAGCTTCCGAAAAAACGTGGCCCAGTCCTGTGACAAGGAAGCAGCGGCATGGCACCCCCGATATACGTGCGGCAATTCCACCATAGAGAATGGGTTTCATCGTATAGGGAACGATTACCTGCGGCCTGATCGTTTTCATGAGCCGTCTCAGATGGACGAGCGCCGCGATATCGCTGACCGGACTGAGGCTCGCACGAGCCATGGGTGTGTGCACGAACTCGACTCCGATTCTCGATAGGTCAGCCTTGACCTCCGGATCGTCCTCCGGCCCTGCAGCCGCGACGGCATGCCCGGCGCGGACCATGGATTTCAATAGTTCCAGACGAAAATTCGTTAATGAACGACTGTAGCTTGACAGCACCAAGATGCGTAAGCCGCGCTTCGGCTGCTGCAAAAGCAGCGAATTGGATTTCGGCATGGTGTCGGTTGGTGTTGCGTGCAAGTTCAACGCTATCTCCAGGCGAGACACCGATTGGCAAGTTTTCGAGGGGGCGATCAGCCGGCGCCCCGCCGACGATTGGTCCTACTGCAGCCGGGGTGCGCGACCCCGTTCAAACGGTCCAGCACGTCCTCCGTCAGCCTCAGTTACAAGAGCGGTAAGTAAGTCGTCCGGGAGATTGGCGTCGCGACCGCGTTCCTCGTTGCCGGCGCGCTCATTGTGCATCTCGGATAGAACCGCATCGCGGTATGCCGACCGTCGCCAATTGTATCCGGGAACCAGACTGCTTATGAGAGCGAGCACCATGGACGCATCGCCCAATTCGGCGAAGCGCTCCAACCGAGCGAAAGACGTGCGGAGTTTGGACAGCGGCACCGGCCGCGGCACGGCCCCGAAAACACCGGGTACGGGCGACGGAACCTGAGTGTCGTTGATGTCGAAAAGTTCCTCGTAGCACTTTTCGCCGGGACGCAACCCAATGACCTTGATCGCTATGTCCACGTCGGGAGTAAGACCCGCAAGCCTGATCATTCTGCGTGCGATATCAATGATCTTCACCGGTTTGCCCATATCCAGAACGAAGATCTCGCCCTTGCCGATATCGCCCTCGAGTCCGTAAGCGGAAGCTTGCAACGTCAGCTCCACCGCTTCCCGAACGGTCATAAAGAAGCGTGTCATGTCGGGATCGGTGACGGTCAACGGCCCTCCGTTGGCAATCTGCCTCTTGAACAGGGGGATGAGGGAGCCGCTCGAGCCAAGGACATTGCCGAAGCGAACAGTCATGTAGCGAGGGCCGCTTCCTCTCTCGATGCCTTCGAGGTCGAGCGCCTGGCAATAGAGCTCCGCAAGACGCTTGGTGCCCCCCATGACGCTTGTCGGATTGACCACCTTGTCCGTCGAAATCTGGACCATCGCCAGGGCGTCAACCTGGCGGGCGGCGTTCGCGACGTTCATTGTGCCTATCACATTCGTGAGTGCACCTTCGCACGGATTGATCTCAACCATGGGAACATGCTTGAGAGCAGCCGCATGAAAAACCAACTCCGGTCTATACTGCTCGAAGACTTCACTGACGCGGCTGACGCGCCGGACATTACACAGACATGCTGCCCGAGGCAGGCT
>NZ_JBNDHT010000192.1:0-9509 GCF_056755115.1 Rhizobium sp. SVR5-2C
TTGGCTTTACCTAAGTCGTGAAGCTTGTCGATATCGCGCCGGATCGTCGCCGGTGATACGCCTAGACGATCCTGAAGATCGCGCACCGATGCAAAAGGCGTTTCCAGCAAAAGTTCGGTGATCATCTTGTGCCGCTCGGCGTCATTCAAGGTCGTCATCCTCCTCGGCCGCTCCCCGCCGATGATCAAAAATAATCACAAAGCCAGCCGACCTGCAAGACAATATGACGTAATAACTTCATTATTGACGTTCTTTGATCTCGAAATTACGGTTGCGAAAAAGTTTGCTCATGGCTGTAATGGCTCAGGGCATCGGAGGGTCAACAATGACTAACAGACCAATAAGGCTAGGTGCGGACTTCGAACGTTTCCTGGAGCTGTCCGCGATGCTCGGGCGGGATATCCTGAAAACCCAGGGTGCAGGTGGGAACACCTCGCTCAAGGGCGGCACTGAAATGTGGGTGAAGGCGTCGGGAAAGTGGCTGGCTCACGCCACAGAGCAGGATATCATGGTCCCAGTCCACGTTGCCGACTTAGTCACAGCTTTGCGCAACAACGATCCGCGCGCCGAGAAGGGGCTGGAGTTTGTCATCAAGACACTCAATACCAGCGGCTTACGGCCATCGATTGAAACAAGCTTTCATGCGGCCCTGCCGAACGCGGTCGTGGCTCACTATCACTGCGTCAACACAATCGCACTTTCGGTGCTGGAACAACGCGATGAGCTTCTGAAGCAAAAGCTCGATGAGACCGGCATGATATGGGCAACGGTTCCTTACCGGCGCCCCGGGACGCCGCTTGCCAGAGAGGTCGACCTTGCGGCCGCGACGAGCCCCGACGTCATGGTCCTCTATAATCACGGGATCATCGTCACTGGCGAGACCGTCGAAGAAGTTGCCGATCGGATCGAGCGGGTCACTTCAGCATTGACCATGTCCGCGAGACAAGTTCCTGATGCGTCTCTCGGGGTCTTACAGAGGCTGAGCCAGGAGAGCGGCTACTCGCCGGCCGCGGATCCGGCGAGCCACCAATTAGCGCTCTCGCCGGAAAATATCCGGCTGGCGATCAGTGGTTCGATGTATCCCGACCACGTGATCTTCCTCGGCAAGAAAATTGGCCTTCTCGAAGCAGATCAGTCCCTGCCGGCCTACATCGAAAGCTTTGCCAATGCGGGTGAAACCGCGCCGAAAATGATCATCGTTCCCGGCTGCGGTGTGCTGTTGTCGAATGAGCTGACAGCCGGCGGCCAGGTCATGGCCCGATGCCTGGCGGAGGTCGTCGCGCGCATTCCCGATAACGCGGAGGTCGTCTATCTGACCGAGGCGGATGAATATGAACTGACCAATTGGGAAGCGGAGCAATATCGCCAGGCGCTCGATCGCGGAGAAGCACAGTCGTGACGAGCCGGCAACCGTCAGGACGCGCAACCGTCGTTGGTATTGATGTCGGCACGTCCGGCGCACGTGCGGCCGCGCTTGCCGATGATGCAAGTGTCGTGGCGATCGCCAGCGCGCCGTTTGTGGATGCCGATGAAGGTCGCACACCCACGATATGGTGGGAGCGCACGTCGACGGCATTGCGCGAGCTTGCGACAAAGACAAGCCTTGCGGCCGTTCGCGCAATCGGCGTCGACGGCACGTCCGGTACGGTCCTGGCGATCGATGACAAGGGCGAACCGGTCGGTGCCCCGCTGATGTACAACGACACCTCTCCGGATGCATCGATCGTCGAAGACATCTCCCGGCATGCTCCGAGCGACAGCCCAGCGCGGGGCGCGAGCTCGGCCTTGGCGCGAGCGATTTACCTCGCCCGCCAGCCGTATGTCGCAAAGATCGTTCATCAGGCTGACTGGCTTTTGATGAAGCTCGGTGCGCGAGAATGCGCAAGCGATGAAAACAATGCCCTCAAGACCGGATATGACCTTGATGAGGAAAAATGGCCCGACTGGATAGAACGGGCCGGGCTCGATCGGCGCCTGCTTCCGGCCGTCCATCGTGCCGGCTCAGCACTTTCGGAGATAGATGGTTTCGTCCGAGGGCTCGGTGTTGATGAGAGTTGCCGCTTTCATGCGGGAACGACCGATGGCTGCGCATCTTTTCTTGCGACCGGTGCCTCGCAGATCGGGGACGGTGTGACGGCGCTCGGCTCCACGTTGGTTCTGAAGCTGGCTTCCAAACAGCCGATCAACGCGTCCCAATATGGAATCTATTCGCACCGGGTGCTCGATTTCTGGCTGCCTGGCGGTGCTTCCAACACCGGCGGTGGCGTGATCAGGTCGCTCTTCGGAGACGAGCGTCTCGATGCGCTCACGGCCCGCATCGATATCACCAGACCGACAGGCTTGAATTTCTATCCGCTGCTCAGGCCTGGCGAACGTTTTCCCGTCAGCGACGCGAATTACGCTCCTCGACTGGAGCCGCGCCCCAAGGATGAGGCGGTTTTTTTCCAGGCCGTGCTCGAGGGCATTACCGGGATCGAACGGCTTGGATACGAAAGGCTGGCGGAACTCGGCGCGGCCCGCCTGACATCAGTGCGAACCGTCGGCGGCGGTGCGAAAAACCCGGCATGGACCAGGATGCGCCAGACTGCCCTTGGTGTCTCCTTCGCGCCTTCGAATTCTACGGAGGCCGCGGTTGGCACGGCGGCACTCATCCTCCAATGGCAGAGGACACAGCGGTGACCATTGCTCCCGAGATATCTCTAGCAGCGCTGATCGACCGCTATGACTATTTCCTGATCGACCAATTCGGGGTCCTGCGCGACGACCACGCTTATGATGGGGCGGTCGCTGCACTCCGGAGGCTGAAAGAGGCGGGCAAACATGTGATCGTACTGTCCAACTCGGGCCGGAGCGGGGACTACAATGCCGAGCGCTTCGCTCGACTCGGTTTCGACCGCCAGCTCTTCGAGCGGTTCGTGACATCGGGCGACGTCGCCTTCGATTTATTGTCAGCAGACCCTAACATCCGCCCCGGAATGCGCGCTTTCACGATCTCCAGCGGCGGTGACCAGAATCTTGCTGACCGTCTGGGACTCGTCAGCGTTGCCCAGTCCGACGAGGCCGATCTTGTCATCATCTCCGGCAGCGAGGCCGAGCGGATCGAACTCGAGATCTATCGTCGACGACTGGCGCCCGCAGCGGCCAATAACGCTCCCTGTGTCTGCACCAACCCCGATATTCATAAGCTCGCCGGCGGCAAGATTGCGCCTGGCGCCGGGGCGATCGCACGAATCTACGAGAATCTTGGGGGGATGGTCCACTGGATCGGCAAGCCGCATCGCGAGATCTATGAATTCGCGATCGCGCAATGGGCCAGTGTCGATCCCGCTAAAATCGTCTGCATCGGCGACAGCATCGAACATGATATCAAAGGCGCGACCGATATGCGGCTTTCCTCCGTGCTGGTGCGGACCGGCATTCTGGCTGATGCCTCTGAGCAGGAGCTGTCAGAGCTGGCGCAGCATTTCGCTGGTGTTCCGACCTATATGATGTCGAGCTTTTCGCCCGATACGACCGCGCTTTGATTCGGGCTGTTGGTTGAAGCCATTGGCGCAAAGCGGGCATAACCAGTGCAGCGTCGCGCAAATCACCGTCTTCTTCCAAATCGCCCGCATATCGTAAACCAACGCCTGAGCGGTAACCACAAGAAGATTTATTGCATCGTTTGCCGAGGCGAGTTCCTGCCGCGAACTCAGGAGCGTTGCTTTCACCTCAGGCAGTCCGAATGGCGTCAGTGACGGAGCCTTCTGCCTGGAGAGTCCCACTGTGCGAACGACGGCTCCGGCGTTTGCGGCCACTCCGTCGACAGAGTGGAAAGCAGAGCGATCCTTCCCATTCCTGACCAAAACCGCAGGCGTTGTACCATCCATCCTAATAGATGCATCTCTGGCCGTTCACCGGTGATGCTTCCCGATGTTCAAACGAAGCTTTGCTGACCTGTCAAACCGTAACGTGAGACGAATTGGCACATAGTTGAGGCCTAGAGACATTAACAAACTCACTGCGGCTGCTTAGGTTCACTCCCGTCAACACGTTTTCAATCCAAGGAGTGAGCCAATTACCTCTGGTATCTCCACCCCCGCCGTTTCCGTCGCAACCGGCGAAACCGCTGACCTCTTCGCCCAGATCAAGAAGGCCGCCGGTGGCGTTCCGAACACCTTCGCCGCCATCGGTTCACTCGGCCCGGCCGCGCTGAAGTCGATTCTCGACGCCGACGCCGTCCTCGCCAAGGGTACGCTCGGCAAGCAGGATCTCGAAACCATCAAGCTGATCGTCAGCGAACAAGCAGGCTGCGACTACTGTGTGGCTGCCCATACCATGCTGAGCAAGCTGACTGGCCTGAAGCCCACGTTCTCAAGCTGATCCGCGCCGGCGAGCCGACCGGCGACACAAAGCGCGAGGCGCTGGTGCGCTTCGTGCGCAACCTGCAGAAGACAAGCGGACCGATCTCCGGAGAGGAATTCAATGCCATCATGGCGGCCGGGTACACTGACGAACAGCTCGTCGAGATCAGCCTTGCCATTTCGGTGACGATCTTCACCAACGTCTTCAACCGCATCAATGACACGACCGTCGACTTCCCGGCAGTCGCCTGATGAGGGCGACAAAGGGCGCCTTGCGCGCCGTCATGTCGGGGAGCGACCAAATCAAGGAGCAAGTTCAGTGACCTCTGTTGCGAGTGTAAAAATCGATACCCATAACTTCGAATCGGAAGTTCTCGAATCCGACATCCCCGTCGTAGTCGATTTCTGGGCTGCATGGTGCGGCCCCTGCAGGCTCATTGGACCGAGCCTCGAGGAGGTCGCGAGTGAAATGGCCGGCAGGGTCAAGGTCGCCAAGATCAACGTCGATGAAAACCCCGGGCTCGCCTCCGAATACGGCATTCGATCGATCCCGACCCTGGTGATTTTCAAGGCCGGCAAGGTCGCCGATGTAAAAGTTGGCGCGGCGGCCAAGTCGGCCCTGACCAGCTGGATCGAGACCGCCGCCTGATCGGATCGTCTTGAAGGAAATTGTGAGACAACGCGGCGGCCCGCGTTTGGGTCGCCAGATCGCACCTCCCACAGGACGGAGCCTCCCCGTCTCGTCGACGCCCCTGTCGGATGCGCTGACCTCGTTATTGAGCCGTTAGCAGCTCACGAATGTTGATGGTTGGAGCGCCAACCTCCTGAAAAGAATTCACTTTCCCGGGAAGAGCGCAGCGATATGAACGGTCCCGTGCCTTACCGGCAATGTCCGCGCGATCGAGCCTGAGGACACGCCGACCCTTTACCTGCGAAAGCAGCTCTGACATCTGCGCGGCTCCGTCCCCTAAAAGGCATGCGTCGCAACAGACTTTCCGTCAGCCATCAAGGGAACATTGAAGCTTCCAGCATAGCGAGGCAGATAGGCGGAACCGACGCCTGACACGGAAGGCATGGTCACCCGAAATGTCGCCGGCCTCCACCCTTGCCATTGTGTTGAACAGCGAGCAGCAACCATCCGAACAGCGTCGTCTCCGTGCCTCTCCCATGCGGTTATCCGCGGTTTCATCGACTAGTTTGGCCAGTTTGCCTTCCTCAGAAATGCAGCACGATCCCGTTAGCGATAGGAAAAGCCGGGCTTTCGCTTAGCGATCAATAGTATCATGATTTCGGATATATTCCGATATTTTCGTTGACAGCAATCTCGACATCGCCAATGATGAGCTTGGATACAGATGCCAAAGAGCAACTGGCCATTGGGAGGGTACGGCATGCTATCGAGGAGAACATTCATTCTGCTCGCCGGTACGTTTCTTGCGAGCAAGCCGTCTTTTGCACAAACCGCAGCGCCAACATCGGAAATCCCCCGTGAAGAGCTTCTCATCCTTGAGAATCCCGAGGGGACAATCAAGAACGCCGGATGGTTCAACATTTGGGCAATCAATGCCGGTGGCCAGACAACCGGCCTCCATCAGAATGCGATGGACACGTTCTGGTATATCGACGCCGACCACGGCATCGACGGCGTCTGGGACAATTCCCTCGCATCTGAAAAGCCGGCCTACAACAGCGATTTCACAGAGATGACAGTAAAGCTCCGCCCCGGAGTTTTCTGGAGCGATGGAGTCGAATTCACCGCCGACGATGTCGTCTACACCGTCGATACTCATCTCAGAACCAATGGCTTGCGGTGGAGCGCGCCGATACAGGTCAATGTCGCCTCCATAGAGAAGAAGAGCCCTACGGAAGTGCTCTTCAAGCTCAAGAAGCCGAACTCACGCTTCCATGCGCTGTTTACCGTGCGATGGAATGCCATGTGGATGATGCCCAAGCACGTATTCGAGAAAGTCGATGACGTCCTGAAATACGACTTCAACCCGCCGGTCTCGCTTGGTGCGTACACACTGAAAAATTTCGACCAGGGCGGCAAATGGTTCATCTGGCAGAAGCGTGACGACTGGCAGCGAACCACCGTTGCGCGTTTCGGAGAACCCGGCCCGAAATTTCTCGCTTATATCGATCCCGGTCCCCCCGAAAAGCGCGTCATCGAGCAGCGGAACCATCGGCTCGACGTCATCCACGACACGTCACCGGAAGGCATGTTCACACTTGCCAAGGAGTCGCCGTCCTCGACAAGCTGGTTCAAGGGCTTTCCCTACGCGCATCCCGATCCGACACTACCTGCTGTCATCTTCAACCATCGTCTTGAGAAGTTCCAAAACAAGGACGTTCGCTGGGCGCTGGCGCTGCTCATCGATATCAAGGCCGTTAGCATGGCCTCATATCGCGGTGCTGCGACGATCTCGGCCCTGGGTGTCCCGCCGACCGGGTTGTATCCGAAGTACTACTTCGAACCGATGGAGAGCTGGCTTGCCAGTTTCGAGGTCGATACAGGCAAGCGCAAGATCAAGCCTTACGACCCAACAATGGGCAAGCAGATTGCCGAGATGCTTCGACCATCAATGAAGGACCAGATTCCCTCTAGTCCGGAAGAGATTTCGACTGCGATCGGCCGCGGATGGTGGAAACCCGACAAGGAGGCCGCCACGGAGTTGCTGGAGAAGGCGGGCTTCACCAAGCAGGGCGGCAAGTGGCATCAGCCGAACGGCGAGCCGTTCACCGTCAAGGTCATGGTCGAAGGCGATCTGAGACCTGTGATGACGCGTGCAGGTTCGATCATTGTTCAACAATGGCGTCAGTTCGGCATCGACGCCAATATCGATGTTGCCCAGGGTACCCTGATCGACCGCCGCGGTGTCGGCGATTTCGACACCTTTATCGGCTGGAGCGTCGAGACCTGGGGCGGCCATCCGGACCTATCGTTCTTCCTGGACAGCTGGCATTCCCAGTTCGTGGCCGAAATCGGCAAGGTCCAGCCACCGCGCAACTGGCAGCGCTGGGCTGAACCGCGCCTCGACAAGATCATCGAGGAGATCCGGAGGATCGATTTCGACGATCCGCGGGGCATCGAACTGGGCCTAGACTATCTCAAGCTTACCGCGGAAGAGATGCCGACCATCCCGTTGATGTCCTACAACGTGTTCACCGTGATGGATACGACCTACTGGACCGGCTACCCCAACGCCACGGATGCGCCTTACACCGATCCCGTGCCGAACTGGGGCAACACCAAATACATGATGGTGAAGCTCAAGCCGGTAAAATCGGCCAAATAGCCCAAGGATGAGCCTGTGCGCGGGGGAAGGAAGGACCGATCCGTCCTTCCCCTCGCGATATCGTCAAGTCGGAGTTGGGTCACATATGCGATCATACGCACTCCACGTCGGCAAGCGTTTCCTGCAATTCGCGCTGGTGGTCTTTATCGGTATCAGCCTGACGTTCTTCATCACGCATCTGACACCGGTTGATCCGGTCGAGCATGCAGTAGCGCAGGTGAGCTCCTTTGGATTTTCGAGCCCGGAATCGATCGAGCTTCTTCGTCAGTCTCTTCGCGAACTCTACGGGACGGGCGACGGGCTTTGGACGCAGTATCTCGTATTCTGGAAACGGTTGGCCTTCCTTGATTTCGGCCCATCCTTGTCAGCCTTTCCGACACCTGTCACCGTCCTGATCGGAAACGCCCTGCCCTGGACGATCGGCCTTCTGACGTTTTCAACGCTTCTAAGCTGGTTGCTCGGCAATATTCTCGGCGGCCTTGCTGGATATTACCATCGAAACCGCCTTCTCAGGATCATCGGCGTCATCACGATGGGCGTGCATCCGGTTCCCTATTATATCGTTGCCTTTGTGCTGCTCATCGCGTTCACCTTCGTGCTGCCCTTGCTGCCGAGTGCTGGTGGATACGAGATGAACCTGCAGCCTGGATGGACGCCGACCTTCGTCGGCAGCGTCCTGCTGCACTCCATTCTCCCGGCACTCTCGCTCATGCTGGTCGGCATAGGGGGCTGGTTCATGGGTATGCGGGCGCTGGTGTCCAACATCATCACCGATGACTATGTCGTCTATGCCGAATTGGGGGGAGTTCCGCGCCAACGGGTCCTCAGATCCTACGTCATGCGCAATGCCTTCATGCCGCAGATCACCGGTCTAGCGATGTCGATCGGTGCGATCTTCAACGGCGCGGTCATCACGGAGCAGGTGTTCGGCTATCCCGGGATCGGCCGGCTGCTCGTCGATGCTGTGCACGCGGCGGACTATTCGCTGGTGCTGGGCATAGCCTCGATCTCAATTATTTCCGTCTCGGCTGCGGTCTTCCTGATCGATATTTTCTATCCGTTGATCGATCCACGCGTGCAGGTGCAGCAATGATCAGCGTCGTTCGAGATCTTTTCCGCTACAACGTCGAATTCGCGATCGGGATCATCATCATGACGGTCATCCTTGCGATCTCGCTCGCCTCCTTCTTCTCGCCTTACCAGCCGATCGATTCGTATGTCGTTGCGATGGACATGCCGCCCTCGCCGGAATTTATCTTCGGCACGAATTCACGTGGTCAGGATATATTCTGGCAGCTTACCTTCGCCCTCAGGAATACGCTCACCTTCGGTTTCGTCGTCGCCCTGATCAGCCGTATCCTGTCGCTGATCATCGGCCTGATTTCCGGCTACGTCGGGGGAATCGTCGATCGCGTGCTGATGTCGATAAACGATACCTTTATCGTCATTCCGCTGTTCCCCCTTCTGGTGCTCCTCTACTTTGTTCTTCGGGACGACATGACCTGGTTCACCCTTGCCCTGGTCATGTCGGGGCTGGGCTGGTCATACGATGCCAGGCTCATTCGCTCGATGATGATCAGCCTCAGGACTAGGGAATTCACCAACACGAGCATCTTCTCCGGCATGTCGATGCCTCGGATCGTCACGGAAGAGCATCTGCCCTACGTCCTGCCGATCGTCTTCTCCACCTTCATGAACAACATGAACTGGTCGATAGGCCTGGAGATTACTCTGGCCGTTCTTGGTTTCACCGATGTCGAGACACCAACGATCGGCGGCATGATCTTTTGGGCGAACCAGCACAGTGCAATGGTCTCGGGTGTTTGGTGGTGGTACTTCTTCCCGACCGCTTTCGTGACGCTGACCTTTA
>NZ_JBNDHT010000193.1:0-9470 GCF_056755115.1 Rhizobium sp. SVR5-2C
GTTCTGCCCTATGCACCGGACAGCAGCTATGGCCGACCTGCAGACCTTATGGCATTGATCGACTCGGCCCACGAGCGTGGCATCAGCGTCTTCCTGGACGTCGTCTACAACCATTTCGGCCCGGACGGCAATTATCTCCCAATGTATGCGCCGCTGTTTACCGAGCACCACAAGACGCCGTGGGGCAACGGCATCAATTATGATGGAGACGGCTCGAAGCCAGTGCGCGAGTTTGTCATCCAGAACGCGATCTACTGGATCACCGAGTTCAGATTGGACGGGCTGCGCCTCGACGCGGTGCACGCCATCAAGGACGACAGCCAAGAGCATCTTCTTCATGAGCTGGCCCGGCGCGTTCGCGAAGCTGCGGGCGCTCGGTATGTTCATCTGATTGTCGAAAACGAAGATAACGATAGTGATCTTTTACGGCGTGACGAGAACGGCCGCACGACCCTCTTCACGGCCCAGTGGAACGACGACGTCCATCACGTGCTGCACATTGCTGCAACCGGCGAGACGTTCGGCTACTACCAGGACTATGCCGATCATGTCGGCAAGATCGGCAAGGCGCTCGCTGAAGGTTTTGTGTTTCAGGGCGAACACATGCCCTACCGGGGTGGGGTCCGTGGCAAGCCATCGACCGATCTGCCTCCCACCTCGTTCATCTCCTTCGTTCAAAACCATGATCAGATCGGCAACCGGGCGCTGGGCGACCGTATGGTTGCGTACAGGCCGCTGGAACCAATCAGGGCAGTGTCAGCAGTCTATCTGCTGTCGCCGCAAATCCCGATGTTGTTCATGGGCGAGGAGTGGGGAGCACGTGAACCCTTTCCGTATTTCTGCGACTTCGACGAAGATTTGAACGAGAAGGTGAGGAAGGGACGGCGCGAGGAGCTGTCGCGTCTGCCCGGTTTTGATGCCGATGACCTTCTCGATCCGCCCGCTCAGTCCACATTCGAGATGGCGAAGCTTGATTGGTCTCGCCTTGACGGAGCCAATACGTCAGACATGCTCGCGTTCTATAAGTCTCTTCTTGCGGTTCGGCACAAGTGGATCGTTCCGCTGCTGAAAGGCGTCGGCACTGGCAGCGGGTCGTTCCGTCATGATGGAAGTCTCACCACGGTGGAGTGGACGCTCGCGGGCGGCGCCACGCTTCACCTGCTCGCAAACCTCTCGGACGAACCAGCAAGGATCACATCGCCGCCCATTGGCGAACGGATCTTCCTGCTGGGCTCGGCTAGTGGCGCCACTCTCTCTCCTTGGTCCGTATGTTCAAGCATCAGCCCGGCTGAGAGTTGAAGTTGACCAATCTGACTTGAAACGAGAGACCACTATGGATTCGCATCTCGATCGTCTGGCCGAAGAGTGTGGAATAAGCCCGACTAGGCCTTCCCCTGACAACGCGGAAGTGCCGATCACGGACGCGACGAAGCAGAAGATTCTTGCTGCGCTCGGAGTGGGAAAACGAGCCGCTCGGCGCCCCGTGAGGAAGCAGAAATCCAAGCCGATCCCAAAATCGTACCTGCCGGACCTTCTGGAAAAAGAGCGCGTCTGGGGCATCAGCCTGCAGCTCTATGAATTGCGGTCCAAGCGCAATTGGGGCATCGGAGACTTCGAGGATCTGATCGGAATGGTCAGGCTGGTCAACTCGCTGGGCGCAGATTTTGTCGGGCTCAACCCGTTGCATGCCCCGTTCCTGTCAGATCCCGATCGCTGCAGCCCGTATGAGCCGTCGAACCGGCAAATGCTCAACCCTCTCTACATCGCCGTCGACAAGGTTGCGGGATTTACGAGCAGCCCGGAACTGGAAAGGCAGTTACTGGCTCTGCGGCAAACCGACCTGGTCGATTATAAGGGGATTGCCGAGATTAAATTGGCAGCTCTGCGTGCGCTCTGGCTGTCACGGCACGCCTCCATAACCGGCTCGAGCGATCGCGATGGTTTCAAGGATTTCGTCGAAGAGCGCGGAAATGTCTTGCGACTGCACGCGTTGTTCGAAACCCTGTCGGCGTTCATGACCGGGAGCGGTTACGGTACCGGCTGGAGATCCTGGCCGACCGAATACCAGAGACCCAACAGCGTGCAAGTAGAAGAGTTTGCCGAAGCACATGCCGATACCATCCATTTTCACATGTGGCTGCAATGGCTAGCCCATCTGCAGCTTAGTGAAGCCGCAACGGTCGCACGGGACGTCGGCCTTCGGATCGGCCTGTATCTCGATCTGGCCGTCGGAGAAGCGATGGACGGGTCGGCCACCTGGAGTGAGAGAGACGCGTATATTGCCAATGCCACGGTCGGGAGCCCGCCGGATCCGTTCGCGACGGGAGGCCAGGACTGGCATCTGGCGGCTTTCCATCCGGCAGCGATTGCGTCGGGGAAAGATGCTCCGTACCGGCGAATGGTAAGCGCTGCGATGCGCTACGCCGGCGCCGTCAGGATCGATCATGTCGCAGCACTGCGGCGCCTGTTCCTCGTGCCGCTTGACAGTTTGCCCGACGGCGGCGCCTACGTGAATTACCCGCAAGACGAGTTGCTGCAGGTTCTGGCAGACGCGTCCGCGGAATTCCGGTGTCTGGTCATTGGGGAGGATTTGGGAATGCTGCCGGAAGGGCTGCAGGACGACCTGGCGGAGGCTGGCATCCTGTCCTATCGCATCCTCTCCTACGAGCGCGAAGGCGACAGCTTTAAGCCTGCCGACGCTTATCCCCGGCTGTCGCTTGCATGCATTTCTACGCACGACCACCAGACTTTGGCCGGGTGGTGGCGTGGCGCCGATATCAAAGCGCGGGCTGAACACGGGATCGTTCCTCCGGACGTGAGTGAAACGCATATCGAAGAACGCCAACACGAGCGGGTGGACCTGCATGTGGCGCTGGACGAAGCAGGCACGGACCCACCGGACCGTCTTCCGCCTCGAACCGCGACCGACGACAAGCTGAAAGATTTGGTGGTCAGCGCCCATCGCTTCATTGCCAAGACGCCGTCCGTGCTGGCTGCGGTGCGGCTGGCGGACATGACAGGAGAGAAACGCCCGACGAATATCCCGGGCACGAGCGACAGCTACCCGAACTGGAAGCCGAAGCTCTCCGTTTTGATTGACGAATTGAACGATTTGCCGCTTCTCAAGGCCATCGCTGAAGCGATGCGCAAAGAGCGGTCGGGTGGGGCATGAGATGCCACCGTCAACCCGATTGTCTGGTGAAATCCATCGGGAAACCAATGTTTCGTTGCGACGTTTTCGTCTGCAATCAAAAAGGTGGGTTACGTGACAGAAGCAGACCAATCCGACATTCATGGCGATCTTCCTGCCGCCGCATCCAAGCAGGGTTTGGCTGACCACAAGGAACTCGCCGCATTTGCATTCCAAAGGACGCGCATGCCGATCGTGGTCGCTGACGCCCGTCAGCCAGACTACCCGATCGTACTTGCCAACGACGCTTTCCTCTCCTTGACCGGCTACACAGCAGACGAGGTCATCGGGCAAAACTGCCGCATGTTGCAGGGGCGGGACACATCGCCGACCGCGATTGCCGAGATCCGCGCCATCATCGCCCAGGAGCGCGAGGGCACTGTCGAGATCCTCAATTACCGGAAGGACGGCCGCACCTTCTGGAATCAGCTCTATCTTAGCCCGATCAGGGCTGACGACGGCCGTCTTGTTTACTACTTCGCGTCGCAGATCGATGTCACGGAATTGCGCAGAGTGCAAACGCTGGAGGACGCTGAGCACAGGCTACTTCTTGAGGTCGATCATCGGACGAAGAATGTTCTGGCGATCGTCGACAGCATCGTGCGCCTCAGCCGTTCCGACAACGCGGCGCTCTACGCTGCATCCGTACAGCAACGCGTGCAGGCGCTGGCCCGCACCCACGTTCTCCTCGCCGAAAACGGATGGCAGGAAATACCTCTTCAGGACATTGTCGCTTTGCAGGTCAGTGTTTTCGGAAAGGAGAATATCGAATTCTATGGTCCCGCCGTGATGGTGCCGGCGACATCAGTCCAGCCCATTGGTCTTGCGATCCACGAACTCGCCTCGAACGCAGCGGTACACGGAGTTCTTTCCCGGAGGGGCGGGAACCTGGTGATTAACTGGAAGCCCGAAGGTGCCGGTCTGCGATTGGAATGGCATGAGCGCGGCGGGCGCCCGCCTGAGGTGCGCGGAAACGGGTTCGGCGACGTCCTTCTTGGAGTGGTACTCGAGAACCAGCTTGGCGGACGGATTACGCGGGAATGGCGGGATGACGGCTTGTGGCTTTCGGTCGAGCTCCCGTCGCTGGATCGAGTGGGCCGAAATCTTAAATCCCCGCCATAACCGATCAAAGAGCCTCGGCACCCGCAATCTGTGCCAGGCCGAGGGACGCCGATCCCCACATCGGCGACAGATGCTTAAGCTGCGGCCGTTGATGTCACTACTGTTTGGCGGATGCTTAGACCTACGCGCCGTCAATCCGTCGACGCAACACATCGTCTTCCGAAAGCTTCGTTTTCTCAGCAAGGTGGGTCGGCAGGCGATTAAAGCCGTGGCCGCCTCGGGGACGATGATCAAACAAGAATTTCTGTTCGCCTCGTTCCATCGGGTGTGCATTTCGACGCTATCGGCGACTATCGGATCGGCTCCACCGGCGATGAACAAAGCTGCCACGAAGAACTGGACCAGTCGAGCGTTCCAACGGCGGCCGGTGTGAAATCGAGGGAGGCAGGCGAGGATCCTGTCGAACCGTCGCGCTCCTGCCAGATCATGATCGCTAACCAAAAAGTTGTCGTTTGGCGCCTTGCCTGCTCCTCACAGGCGCCGGATCTCGATCGCGCGGACGACGACCTCTTCCTGTCGGAAGCGGGCTTCAAGTTCCCTGCGGTATGAAGACCACCAGGATCGATCGAGCTCCTCGACCATCACTTCGGCAACGACGATCCGGTCGAACTCAACGTCTCCGTTATCCTCCCAGATGCCTTCAGCCGGCGAATTGACGTGCAACGTCACTCCGCCGAACTTCTCACCGCCAGCTCGTCGCGGACAAGATCGAGGTTCGTCCGGTTCCGGCGGGTGTGCGTCACAGGAAGCAGTATTTCGACGAGATACGGCATGGCCGGCAAACCTCCGTATCGCAAGAAGGTTCCCCGCTACGACTGTATCCGCCTCTTTGCTCTCACGTCTCACTTCGATGTTGCTGGCATTTCTCTAAGCGCTTTGCGTGGCCACGGGTTCGTCAATCGCGGAACGCGCCCGACGAGTGGGGTGGATCGAGACGGGCGTTCTACACCATGTCCCCTGTCGGGCGCGGTGCGCCCGCGGCAGTGGTCGTGATGGTCGCTGCTTGCACGCTGTGCAACAAAATTTCGACGAGGCTCCGTTAAAGTATGCGGTCAAATGCCCTAGCCGCGACCTGTTGTTGATTTCGAAGAACGAACTGACCGGTATTGTTCGGTAATGTTCCAAAAAAACCCCGCCGAAGCGGGGCAGGTTACGGGGAAAACGTGACCGCGCGGCACCAGGGAAGAGGGCTGCGGCTCCAACATCACTGGCGACTAGGTAAGGAAGACTACCGCGCGGCCGTCATTCAAACGCTCAAGATAGGCAACCGTTCCCGTTCGATACCGTACGGACCAAAAGAGCGTGCGATTGGTTGCGGGGTGTCAAAAGGGTTGCACCGCTTGAGTGTGGTTGGAACAGGGCGAGACCGAATAGCGACGCGAAAGCGAGCAACGCGACAAGAAACCAAATCACCAAGCTCAGAACAATTAGGATGACGATGCGTCCACAACCTCGCCCGGCGGGGTTACCAGAATAGCGATCAGGATCACTCATTGAGGCCGGCTCTGGAATGCTCCCAAAAGAAGCAGCGTCAAGAAAGGTAGAGCGCCATCCCCGTCGTCAATTGTCAGATATCATTACGCGGAGGTTAGTCAGAGGACGAGGGCCCGCCCTACGAAAAGCGAACCCTGTCGTCCCTCATGCGCAGGAACAACCTCCAAATCCCGCAACATGATTGGAACAACGCAGCGCGCCCAACGGGCTGCGCCACTTCGTCCATGGTGCAAAACTATTAGATTCCGTTGATGTTCCGGTATGGTAGCGTACAGACAAAAGCGACCCGCGTGCTTTGAGGGAGTTGCAGGGTCAGGTCGCCAGTGTGACTGGCTGGATGCGCTGGCGGGCGATGCCAGGACGCGCATCCGGCGAGTGACTGCATCGAGGGGAACGAAGGGCTCGCCTGTGCTGAAAGCGAGCCCTTGTTACACCTCGCGGGTTGCGCGAAACCCGGGCGTGGAATCGGTCCAAGCAGCAGACCAACTCAGAATGCACATTGCCAGATAGTATTTCCGTGGCAAGCCTTAATGGGGAGATGTCGAACAGCGCCGACAGCGGTTAAATGGCGATACGACCAAGGGGCTCGCCCCAAACGTGCGAAAATGGCGAACCCCTGGTCTTATGGCGACCGCGGATATTGGGTAACGTGGCCGTCATGACGCGGTGCATTTGGGTGGCTTCAGCATCTAAAACTAAAGCGCTGGCGAGCCTGCTCGTCAATGATCAATTAGAGTTATGTTGACGGCTATCGATGGGTCGAAGGGCCAAGCCCACGGAAAGACGATAAGCCTGAACGAGCTGCCAGAAGATCAGTACCGTATCCACATCCCAGCCTCTCTCGCGGCGGCAATAAAGGCGGCACGAGCCGCCTCGTGCGCCATTAGATTGTCGAGCGCGGCTAGGCAGACTTCCTGTGCCCGCCAGAAGCATTGCCGGACGTCGTGGGCCACCGGGTTGTAAGCAATGTGAAGGCTGCTCTTGTTCCTGTGATGACCACTGACCGCGCACCCGGGTGCAATTGCAATTCAACAATGGTGGTCCACGCTCCGTCTTCCATGACCGCACCTTGTGAGACGATGCGCGGCTAACACTCGGCGGCGGGGTAAGTTCCGAATTTCAGCGGAATCCGGCTTGGTACGCTCTTAGCTCTCCGCTAGCGAACGAAGAGGGGCCGGCGGGTGCGGCGCGCAAACCTCGTCGCCTTGCGACCAGAGCGTCGGGCGCCTGAATGCCTGAGCTAACAAGCGCGATGGCGTGTCTCAGCGCGGACTGACCGTGCTCGCTTTGGACATCGATGTGATTTCTATCTGACCAGCAGCACATTGCCGAGGTGATGACTTCAATCTCATCGTCTGTATAGGAAAGTAGTTCGAAAAGAGACAAATGGCTCTCCTGTTGGGGCGAGAGCAGATTGTCTCTCAAGCGGTCGACACCCGGTTGTATACGTGGACCGATGATCAACAGTACGCCTTGGTGCCGCCAGCGGCAAAGGAATTCGCTTTTCCGGTCTGCTACCGTACCGCCCCGCGCCAAAAACCGGGAGGTGGAGCAATGTCAGTCCACGAAGCCGAACAGCCACGCGATAAGCAGCGCTAACACTCCCATTGCGATCAGTATCCACACGCCGCGGCGCCGGCTCGGTGGCTTTCCAGAGTATCGGTCGGGATCACTCATTGTCGACTCCCGAAGTCTTCGGGGAAACGGTGACGCGGGTGCCAGGACGAAGGCTCGTTCATCGCTGGCCGTTTGACAGGAAGGACCGCCGCGCGGCGATACCAATAACGATTGGCGTTCAGCGGACGTTCCCGTCTGCTAAGGTGGAATCGCGCGGCTTTCCGTATGAGGTAACGGAAGGGACCGGAAGAGATCGACCACGCGATCCCAATTGTTAAACAATCAAGACTTCGCAATGTTCCGTTGCTGTACAGGACGACGGATCAAAAGAAAGCCCCGCCGAAGTAGGGCAGTTTGACGAAGAAGGATCGCGCGGCCTTCCAAGGGCAAGGAAGGGGCAAACAGTAACCCGGACACGATCCCAATAACATAAACGATCTACGGTGAGTTCCGGGTTTTAGGCGCATCAAGCCCTGAACCGTTCACGTCCTTCATTTCGTGGAAGCTGCTGTTCGATCAGGTAGCGCGCAAGTGCGGTGATGCCGCCGTCGTCGGTTGTATCGGTCTCCAGCAACTCCAGAGCGCGCTCGAAGATTGGTCCTTGCTCCTCGGTGGTAATGAGGCCCTTTTTCTCAAGATGCTCCATCAGCGCGGCGTGAAGTGCTTAGGTGGAAAGGGAGAGGGCGGAGGAGGAGACAAGGGTGGGGTCTGCCAGCACGGACGCCTGAATGCTCCGCGATGAGCGGCGGTTTCTAGCAGCTCGCAACACACGGCGGCATCTTTCAATCACTGGCATTTTTCTCCCGGCAGCTAAAACGCCTGGTAGCGTAACGGAACTCAGGAAGCGCGGGAAGACGGCCTTAAGTCCGACTGATGATTGGGCTGGCGATCAGATCACCAGCCGCTGCAAGGAAGGCTCATCCTTAACGCCGTGCTGGTAGAAATGGATGATCATCGTCGCGAGCTCCTCGCGGGCCTCGTCACTTGTGACATGCTTGGCTTCACAAACCTGATCAAAGACGCGCTGACACATGGCCACCTGCTCGTCCTGCATCGGAATCTGGTCTGAAAGTATTCGCGCTTGGATCATCGAAGGCGCACCGACCTCGCTATTTTGAATTGTAGGGCGCAGAGGGGTAAATGGACGGGGTTACGACCAGGGCTCGTCCAAACGTGTCAGAAATGGCGAGCCCTGTCGCATACCACGGCGCTGGTTGGAGAGCGGATGCCGCGGCTAAGTGCTGTGCTTGGCGGCTACAGCGCCTTGAAATAAAGCTCCAGCGGGCCTGCCCGTCAATCATCAATTCGGATTAGGATCGAAGGGCCTCCCTACGGAAACGACCCCTTGCCGCTCGGACTTGAAAGGAACTGAGGGGCTGCGCACCGAACTGGTCCACTGCCGCAATAATCTGACTTCGACAATGTTCCTGAGCGGAAGCGCGCAGTTTGATACACCGGCAGCTTTTCCAATCTTGAACGCCTCCTGGCAACCTGGCGCCGCGCCGAGAGGCCGGAAACGGAAAAGGATGATACGGCGCCGACTCGGATTAGGCTCGTCGACAGAATACATGACAATACGCCTGTGCGTGATCGGCAAACCGGTCATTTGATCTCGCCGGTTGTCGCCGCTACTCTTTGCAGCCGCGCGGCGGACTGACCATCAATCAAGCACGGAAAGTGGATGCCCTCAAACAGGGATCACAAACGTTTGCTGTTTTGCGCAGCTTCTCCATGCGATTTCGCGGAATATTTCATGGCCGAACTTCAGCGAAACCCGAAGGATGGATCGATGATGCCGTTCATTCTGGACTCGTTTTCCTCGCCCGTTTTGCCCGCATTCTTTCCCGGGATATCGACGCCGTCTGTAACGCCATCGACCTGCCCTGGAGCAATGGTCAGGCGGAAGGTCAGATCAACCGACTGAAGACGATCAAGCGGGCAATGTACGGTCGAGCGGGTACCGTCTCGTAGTTTGCAATGTCGCTGGGATTTTCGTTCTACCTAAACCACTTCGCCAACTACAACGCGACCTACGGCGCCCTCGGCG
>NZ_JBNDHT010000194.1:0-9466 GCF_056755115.1 Rhizobium sp. SVR5-2C
CAGCTCGAAGACCGCGAGGCAATTCGGGAGCTGCTGGCCGAATATTGCTTCCTGCTCGATGGATACCAGCTCGCTGAGTTTTCGAGGCTGTTCACCGAGGACGGCGCGTGGATTTCGCGAAACGGAGAGGCGACTGGCCCTAAGGATATCGAGGCGCTTCTGCGACGCCTTGTTCCGGAGCCGGTGCCGGGAAAGCGGCGCAAGCACCTCACGACCAATATCATTATCAAGCTGACCGGCGACGAAGCCCGTGTGAAGTCCAACTTCCTGGTCGCGCGCGATTCCGAAGACGGGCCGGTGATCGCGGTCGCCGGAACCTATGAGGACCATGTGGTCCGCGTAGGGGCGGGCTGGAAGTTCCGTTCCCGCCGCCTGTTCCACGACGTTGCCGGCGAAAGCGGTCTCAATGATACCGGGCCGGCTCCGCAACAGGGCGCCTTATAAGGTGCCCTGATTTGAAAGATCGCGGCCGAAGCCGGCTTTCCTGCTTCCGCCGCGATCACCCGGATAATTCAAGGAATACGGAATGCTGAATTCGGCTTCTAATGAAATCGTCCAATCGGCGATGGTATTACGAACGACAATGACCTCTCCCTTCGGCCGCAAGGTTCGCATGGCGACGAAGGTGCTCGGGCTCGAGCCTGTCATCACCATCGCGCCTGCCGATACGCTCGACGAAGACGATACTCTGCGCCGGCAGAACCCGCTCGGCAAGATGCCGACGCTGCTCTTGGCCGACGGCAGCGTCATTTTCGACAGCCGGGTGATCGTCGAATATCTTGACGGCCTGAGCGGCAGGCCGCGGCTGCTGCCGCAGTCCGGGGTCGAGCGGTATCGCGCCCTGACGCGCGCGACAATTGCCGACGGCATCATGGATGCGGGCCTGCTGATGGTCTATGAGGGGCGGTTTCGGCAACCGGAGCAAACGTCCGAACGCTGGCTGTCCCACCAGCGCGGCAAGATTTTTCGCGCTATGACATCCATGCAACAGGACCTCCCCGATCCGCATACCACAGATCTTGTATCCATAGGCCTAGCCTGCGCATTGTCCTATCTGGACTGGAGGGAGCCAGTGCGGTGGCGCGGCGATTTTCCGATCCTGGAAGACTGGCTCAACCGTTTCGCCACATCCGAGCCGGCGTACAATGCCACCGGCCGGCCGGAACAGGGATGACGTCATGGTGCGTTTGAAGACACCCGATCCGGATAGGTTGAGCGACGCTCAGCGTGCCGTCTATGATGCCATCACCTCCGGCCCCCGCGGCGGCGTTCGCGGTCCGCTGGCGATCTGGCTGCATCGGCCTCAGCTGGCCGATCTCGCCCAATCGCTCGGACGCTATTGCCGCTACGACACGCTGCTGCCGCCAAGGCTGTCCGAACTCGCCATTCTGGTGACGGCGAAGGTCTGGCGCTCGGAATATGAATGGCAGGCGCACAAGCCCATCGCCCTACAGGCCGGCATCTCGCCCGAAGTCGTCGATGCGATCAGGGCAGGGCGCAAGCCCGATTTTGCATTGGAGGATGAAGCGGTCGTGCACGATCTGGCTTTCGGCATCCAAGGCGAACGGAAGGTCGATCAGGCGCTATATCACAGGGCGGCCGCCGTTCTCGGGAACGAGGCGCTTGTCGATCTCGTCGGGGTGCTCGGCTACTACGGGCTGATTTCGATGACCATCAATACGTTTGAGGTCGGTCCGCCGGATCCATCAAAGCAAGAGATGAAATAGCCGTGGCTCTCGCCGCTAGAATGTCGGCAGGTACCGATCTTTGCGATCATTCCGAAGGAAGTAACGACTTCGAACTGGCGGTGAGGTGCTTTCGGAGCGCCTGCCTACCGGATAAGGCCGTGAGAAGTTTCCGGCCTGAACTGGTTGCAGATCTCAGAACGAGGGTCACGCGGCCATCCATCCGCCATCGACAAGCAGATTATGGCCGGTGATATAGGTTGCGTCGTCGCTCGCCAGGAATAGTGCAGCATTCGCGACATCCGCCGGCTTGCCGAGCCGCGGCATCGGAGTGCGCCGACGGGAGTAGTCCAACATTTCCGGCAGGACGGCTCGGCCGGTCTTGCCTGTCAGTATCTTTCCGGGAGCGACCGCATTGCAGATGATGCTGTCGGCGGCATAGTCGGCCGCAATCTGTTTGGTCATATAGACGAGACCTGCCTTGCTGACGCCGTAAGCGAGGTCGCCTGGCGCGGAAACCATGCCGTGCTGGGAGGAAATGTTGATGATGCGGCCGCGGGCCTCATTGACGATTTCCTGTCTCAGCATGACGCGAACCGCAGCTCGGCTGCACAGGAACGCGCCCTTCAGATTGACATCCATGACCCGGTCCCAATCCGCCTCTTCGGTATCGGCAAGCGGTGTGGGCGCGTGGATTGCTGCATTGTTGACAAGAACGTCGAGCCGACCAAATCGCGCCCTGCTCTCTACGAACACCCGTTCCACATCATCAGCCCGCGCAATGTCGGCCTGCAGGAAGATGGCCTTCGGGCTGATGGCGTTGAGCGCCTCGATAACGGGCACACCGCCTTCAACGACTTCGCGCGTAATGTCGACGGCAACGATGTTGGCGCCTTCCTCGCAAAACCGCGTCGCTATTGCGCGGCCGATGCCGGACGATGCCCCGGTGATGATGACGGTCTTGTTTCGCAGACGCATGCCGGTTCTTTCCTTGTTGGAGGCTAGCCGCTGACCGAGGCAAGCCAGGACATGTAGTCCTCTGCCGCCACGCGGCCCGAAAATGCCGGCTGGAAGCCGATATCGGTCTTGATCCGCTCAATATTGAGTGGGGCTCGGTCACGTGACAGTCCGAACCGGATATTTGCCGCTTCTCCTGGTCCTGCGATCTTCCATTTTCGCGCCCGGGGGAACGGTTGAAGCTCCTCGGCCCACTCCGCGAGGCTCGTCAGCACCTCGCCGCCGAGATTGTAGATCGTGTGCGGGAGAAAGCCGGCAGTCAGAAGCGCCGCGATGCCCCGGCCGGCATCCCGGCTATAGAGCCAGTCCCCTCTGAGCGCACGGGGAAGAACGACGTCCTCGCCCCGCAGCCAGGTATCGAGCACCTGGCCGTGCGGACTGAGGATGGGGCGCAGGCCCGTCTTGTACTCCCAAGGACCATAGACTGGACCGAGCCTGACGATTGTCAGGTCCATGCCATAAAGCTGTGCGAGACGGATGGCCGTGTTTTCGGCCGCGAGCTTGGAGATGCCATAAAGACTTGTCGGCGCCGGCAGAGATTCATCCTCGCGATATGTACCCCACGCCGGAGGTTCCTCGCCATAAACGGCCACGCTGCTGACAATGATAACCCGCGGCCGCGACGCCAAACGCGAAAGCGATCGCATGAGATTTGCGGTGCCGCCGATGTTGACGGCAATAACCGCCGCGGGATCGCGCATTTCTGCTTCCCGGTCGGGTGTCGCGGCGGCCAGGTGAACCACTGCCTCCGGTTCCACTGTGTCGAAAAGACGATCGAGATCGGCGCCGTTTGCGATGTCTCCGGCGATGAAGGACGCGCTGCCGAGAAGAGGGACGAAACGGTCCGGCATCGGTTCGCGTCCGAACAACACGACATCCCGATCCGCTCGCTCGAGTGCCTCGGTCAACGCCAGGCCGACAAAGCCGGTGCCCCCGGTGATAACGATGCTCATCGCTGGTTGCTCCCGATGATGGCTCGCCTCTCCATGCGGGACACCCAATGGGAGAAGGGCCAAAGCATAATGAAAAAGATGAGGGCCGCCGCTGTGAGCGGCGTCGGGTTATAGGTTTGCTCCTGTGCGACGCGCGCCGAGCGAAGCAATTCGGGCAACGCCACCATCGAGGCGATCGACGTCGTCTTGATGAGCTCCAGGGAATTGCTCGCCAAAGGAGCGAGCACCTTCCTGAGAACCTGCGGCAGGATGACGAGGATCATGGTGTGAAAACGATGGAGACCGAGGGCTGCCGCGGCCTCATGCTGACCCTTTGGGATCGACTGGAGACCGGCGCGGAAAATCTCGCCGAAATAGCCTGCATTGTTGATCACCAGAGCAACGACGACAGCGGTGAAGTTGCCGAGCGTCACTCCAAAGAAAGGCAGGCTGTAAAAGATCAGAATGAGCAAAACGATGACCGGAAAGGAACGCAGCAAATCGATCAGTATGATCACCGCGCGACGGGAGAATGCTCCACCGAAGCTGTAGATCATTGCTACCGCGAGTCCCGACAGTGCCGACAGCGGCAACGAGACAAGCGCCAGCAGGACCGTCAGTTCTAGCCCTTGCAACAACAGCGGATAGATCTTCAGGAACGACGGTACGCTCGCGAAATTCTGGAGGAAGAGATCCATGGCTGCTCCTTACTGAGACCGGGCAAACCGCTTTTCAAAAGCGCGGCTCAGCCATACGAGCGGAATGAAGAAAGCGAGATAGAAGCCGGCGGCGAGCGTCAGAGGTGACGGATTGGCATAGATGGACATGGCGCTCTGCGCGCTGCCAAGGGCTTCCGGAAGCGAGATTGCAGCGCCAAGCGCAGTGCCTTTGGTTATGGCAATCGAGCGGTTTGTCACAAGCGGGATGGCCAGCCGAATGGCTTGGGGAAGGATGATCAGACGCAGTGTCAGCACGCGGGAGATCCCGAGGGCGGATGCGGCTTCCCACTGGCCTTTCGACACCGCCATGATGGTCGCCCAGAAGATTTCGGCGGAGAAGGCCGCAAGCACAGCCGCCAGGGCCAGCGCGGTGGCGAAGAAAGGTGAGAAAGTCAGCCCCAAATACGGCAAGCCGAAATAGATGAAGATGATGATGACCAGCTGCGGAAGGGTCCGAAAGACCTCCACGTAGATGGTCACCAAGCCATTGATCAACCGGCTATTCGTACAGCGCAACAGGGCCAGGAAGAGGCCGGCCATAACACCGATGACGATCACACAGACAGCCACCTCGACCGTGACGACGAAGCCGCTGAACACATCCGGCAACGCTTGCGCCATTACCGGTCCATTGAAGTAGTTTTCGAGAATCTGGTTCATGTAACCCTCACCATGGAACGCGGCGCGGTCAAGCCGCGCCGGATCTCAAACAGGGTCAGTTGCAGGCGAGCTGATGAGGTTTCCCATCGTAGCCCTTGAAACCCGGAGCACCATAGCCCGCATAGACGGTGGTCAGTGCGGTGCCGTCAGCCGGCTTTTCCCCGTACCATTTTTCGTAAAGCTTCGCCATTGTGCCGTCCTGCTTCAGGCACTCGATGGCGCCCTCGACCTTGTCGCGATAGGCCTCGTCGCCGTAACGGAACGCGTAACCGAAGTTGCGGCCGTTGAAATCCTTGAACCCGACCTCGATTGCCGGGTTCTGGCTGGCCGCATAGACCGTCGTCGGGATCTCGTTCAAGGCGGTAAAGGCGCGGTGGGTAATCACTGCCTGAACTGAATCCGGGAAAGTTTCGTAACGCTGAACCTCGAAGCCATATTTTTCAGAGTTTTGCGTTGCCCAGGTGTCGGAGATTGTGCCGCGGTTGACCGCGAGGATCTGCCCCTTGAGGTCGTCCAGGTTCACAAGCTTCTCACCTTTTCTGACGAGAAAACCATTGCCCGTCGCAAAGAAGGGCTCGGTGTAGAGCATCTTTTCCGAGCGCTCTTTCGTGATGTTAAGCGGATTGACGGTGAATTCGATGCGCTTTGCGAACAAGGCGGCGAAAAGCCCGGAGAAGTTGACATCCTGAATATCGACCGACGGACGGCTGACCTTCTTTCCGATCGCGTTGATGAGATCGACGCCGAAACCTTCAGGCCCGCTGGCACCGCGCACCATCCATGGCGCGACGCCGAAATCGGAGCCGACGACGAGCGGCTGGTCCTGCGGATGATCGTCTGCAAGCGCGGCGGTGCGTGACATTCCGAAGGCTGCGAGGGCGGTCAGAAGTGCGATTGTGCTGATTGTTTTTTTTGTCATTGCATTCCCCTTTTGTTGCATGCGTTGGTTACGGTGACGGTTGATGATGCTGATGCCAGTGCCTAGCGATGTCACCACGACGGCAGACCCAGACGCCGTCATGGCGGGAGACGTGATCGAGGAAGCGCTGGAGCCCGGCGGCGCGTCCGGGATGCCCGGCGATGCGAAGGTGGAGACCGACCGACATCATCTTGGGCGACTGCTTGCCCTCGGCGTAAAGGAGGTCGAATGCGTCGCGCAGGAATTGGAAGAATTGATCTGCCGTGGCCATGGCGCCGCGCATGAATTTCGCGTCGTTATTGGTCAAGCTGTAGGGTACGACGAGATGATTGCGGTCGCCGACCTTCACCCAATAGGGCAGCTCGTCGTTATACGCGTCGCTATCGTATGAAAAACCGCCATGTTCAACGAGCAAGTTGCGGGTGTTGATGCTGGGTCCATAGCGGCAATACCAGCCTTCCGGCGGGGTGCCGATCGACGCCTCGATGCTGCGCACTGTCCTGGCAATTCGCTCCCGTTCTTCATCGACCGAAAGTCCGCGGTGCTGCTCCCAGCGCCAGCCGTGCGCACAGACATCGAATGCGCTCTTGCGCAGGTATTTGCTTATGTCGGCATTGCGCTCCAAGGCCAGGGCGCATGCCATGACGGTCGCAGGAAAACCTCGCTCCTCAAGTAATCTCGCCACGCGCCAGAACCCGACCCTGCTTCCATATTCGAACATAGATTCCGCGGCGAGGTCGCGGCCGGGGAAATTGCCGGAGCCGCCCTCCGTCAAGGCAGCTTCGCTGGCGGCATCGCCGTCAAGGATGGAAGGCTCCGATCCTTCCTCGACATTGATGACGAAATTCAGCGCCAGTCGTGCGTGGTCCGGCCATTTCGGGTCATAGCCCTTTGATCCGTATCCAACAAAGTCTCTGGTAAGATGCTCTATCGGCTTCATCGCTCTATGCTCCCGAGCTGATACCGAGCGGCGTCGCCAGCTCAAAAAATTCGTCGTTGTCGGCTTTGTCCGTCACTCCCATCGTGACGAAGAATTCCGCCGGCGCGGTCAGCGCCGACAGCGGCGCGTGCCAAACATTCCGGCGATAGATCACGCCCTGACCCGGCTCAGCGACGAAGGCTTTGATCCGCTCGACATCGGGATCGCCTTTGGCATCGTCTGGGCACACCACTACCAGGAATCGCGTATCGCGCAGCGGAACGAATCCCTGGTCGGAATAGGGATGCCGCTCGAGTTGTGTTACTTTCGTCGGCAAAGTCGCCGCCTCCGATACCTTCGAAACCCAGAAGGCACGACGCATGTCGTCTTGCGCATCGATGAAGTCGATCGACAGTGCACGACGGCGCTGGTCACCCTCATGTTCGATGACGTCGCCGAATTCGGCGAATTCCCGTTGGGTGAGCGGTTGAATAATTCGATCCACGCAAACTCCATCATAAATCCCACTGGGATACCAACGGGGCACGAATGGAATTTATCGGCAAAAAATATATTGTAAAGCGGAAATGAAAAAGCCAGGGCCGGCTTGTACCGGCGGGACCCCGTTGGGATTGCTCCCCAAGCTCCAATCGTCTAAGGAGAATTCGACGGGATAATTCAAGGAATAAAAGTGCAGAACGACGCCGCACTCGCGACAACGCGGGATCAAACAAAGATTTCCGAGCAGGCCTACCAGTACATGCGGAGCCTGATACTGGCGCGCGAACTCGGGCCGGGAGACGTTTTCACGGAACGCAAACTCGCCGAGCAGATCAACGCGTCGAGAACGCCGCTAAGGGCCGCAATCAATCGGCTCGTCGGTGAGGGCCTCGTGGCCCGCTTGTCGAACGGCAGTATCGTCATCCGCCAAGTCGCCGTCGAAGAGCTGATGGAGATCCTCGTCATTCGCCGGCTGCTCGAGGGAGAGGCTGCCGCGCAGGCCGCCCATCGCAGCACTCCCGGTAGCGTCGACAAGATCCTGGAAAAGAGCCGCGCCATCCTTGAGGACCCCGACCTGGAATTCGATCCGTTCTGGGAATACGACGACGAGTTTCACCTCTTCGTCGCGGACGCGAGCGGCAAACCCTTGCTTGCGCAGTATATCCGCAATCTGAGGGACAAGGCGCGTATGTGCCACGTGGTCCGAATGGAGAAGAATTTCGAGCAGCAGGCCCGCGAGCATATCGCCGTCTTGGAGGCTGTTGCTGAAAAGAAGCCGGATGAAGCGCGGCAGGCAATGGCAACCCACATCGACCGCGTAAGAGAGCGGTTCATGCGCTGGCTCTTCACAGAATAGGCCGGCACCCTGAAGCGGATGCGGAGTGTGCGCGGCTTTCGTGCGATATTCAGCTTCAACTTTTTGATTCAGAGACGGATTCGGATTTCAGGTCGATGACGTGAATTCTCCGGCTTTACAGTGCCCTGAGCTCATATGCGAGGCGGGCTCTTTTCTAGCGCATGCTCAACAGCTTCAAGAATCCAAGCCTCACTTGGTCGATGTGATTTCGCATGCATTTCCGAGCGAGATCTCCATTGGTCTCCTGGAGTGCGCGCAAAATTGCGAGATGTTCCATGCAGGTCTCATTGAAACGGTGAGGCAGCTTCTCGACGTTGCACATTCTGATCAGGCGGCGCACCGTTGTAACCGACCGGCCAAGCCAGCGGTTCGCACAATATCTGGCGACCAGCGCATGCAGTTCGTCATCCAACCGCCAATGCTCTGATAGATCAGGCGAGGCCATAGCTTCTTCAATCCTGCCGATCAGACGTCCCAGTTCGGCTTCTGGAATTTTCCCCGCCGCCTGCAATGCTGCTTCGCCCTCAAGAAGCCGCCGAAACTGGATGAGCTGAGCAAAGTCCTCCAGGCCAAGTTCGGTGACCGTCAACAATCCATTTGGCGCGCGATCGACAAGGCCCTCACCGACGAGGCGTGAGAGAGCGGCGCGGATCGGCGTTCGGGAGACACTGAGCTTTGCTGCCAATGCTCGCTCTTCCAAGAGGTCGCCAGGTCTAAGCTCGCCGGTTTCGATGAGCGACAGCAAATGCTCATGAGTCTGCTCGGACAGGCGGCTTGCATCAACCGTAGCGCTTCCCCTCATTGCTGCCTCCTCAATGATGCGACCCGCCTTCTCCGCGAGTTCGTTGTTTTGGCGATTGACACTTCTGGTTCGTCGCTGTTACGGTATCTTAGTGGGATACCAGTGGGATTGTCTAGGGATTTCCCGCCAGAACCAAAGGGGAATGAAGGATGCTGAAACTTTTGATTTCGGCGGCCGCGATTTCAATCGTCGCCGCTGCTGCGAACGCCGCCAGCCTTGCTGACATCAAAGCCCGCGGTTATCTGAACGCCGCAACGAGCGGTAATCTGCCACCTGTAAGCTTCCTCAATGAAAACAACGAGCTGGATGGCTATGACATCCAGGTCGAGAAGTACGTTCAGGATAAACTTGGGGTGGAGATTCGGATGAACCGGCTTGACTTCAAGGGCATTCTCCCCGGCCTGCAAACAGGCCGTTTCGATGCCGTCTTTTCCAACGTCAACATCACTGAGGACC
>NZ_JBNDHT010000195.1:0-9325 GCF_056755115.1 Rhizobium sp. SVR5-2C
CCCCTGTTCCGCTCGAGCGTCGGTTTCGACCGGGTTTTCAATCTTCTGGAAAACGCCCAGCGTGCTCGCTCGATCAGCGATTGGCCGCCCTATGACATCGTCAAGACCGGCGATGACAGCTACCGCATTTCGATCGCGGTGGCCGGCTTCGAGCAGGATGATCTCGACATCACCTTCCAGTCCAATCTTTTGACCATCTCCGGCAAGAAGCAGGAGACGGCCAACGAAGGCTATCTGCATCGCGGTATCGCCGGCCGGCCATTCGAGCACCGTTTCGAACTCGCTGATCATGTCCGGGTGAACGGAGCGGATCTGAAGAACGGTCTCCTTTCGATCGAGCTCGTTCGCGAGATCCCGGAAGCCCTGAAGCCGCGAAAGATCGACATCCAGACTAATCCGGCCCTCGCACAACCGGCCGCCCCGGCCCAGATCGAAGCGCAGAAGGCCGCCTAATCAGAACTTTGGAGAAAGGGCGCCGCTGGGACGGCGCCCTATCAGACATTCCGGGTTGGGAAGGAGAGCGTCATGAAACCCGACATGTTCAAACAACCTGTGTCCATTCTTGTCGGACTTGGTTTTCCGGCCAAGGTCCGCAGCGTCATGGATGCCTACAGGCACCTTTGCGAATGGCCTGCTTCGCTCAGGGATACCGCGCACTCGGTAGCACTGAAGGCTTGTGGCGCGGCACTGCGCGGGGAGATAGAAGCAGAGACTGCGCGGGGCCTGTTTGCCGCGTTTGCCGAAAAGCACGATCTGCTGGCGCCGGAGATTGATACCATCGCGGCGTCTTACCTTCGGCGAGACAGAGATCCGCACGTGCGTTGAGGAGACTCGACATGCACGATGTGTCGCAGCAGGCGGCGAGCAATGCCATGGCAATGAGTCCGGCGATCTTGCTCCCGAGTATGCAGATAGACGAAATCCAGTCTGCGCTCAGAGAGCTCGACCGGCGGTACGATTTCTGATCTCGGCGATCTTCGGCTGCCGCCAGCCTCTGCGACGGGCCCAATGCCGGCATGACACGTGCAGGTGTGCAGCTCGGCTACAAATTCTAAGCACGCGATAGGGCCACCGCGTGCGTTACTCCCCGGGCGGCAGCCGGCGATAATTCGACGGCTGATGCTTCCGGCAATACCAGAGCGTGATCGCACTGCTGTCCTCAAGCTCAATACGGCGCGCGGAAAAACGCGGATGCGGTTTCAAGTGTTCTGCTTACGCCATTCGAGCTTCACGTGGGTTTGAAACTCTTTCGTATTGTCGAACTGTCTTTCTCCGTCTGGAAAATCGGCTATGACGGCCCCACTAGCAAACGACCGCCACGAGATGCCCCAGTACACGCCTGAATCGATTGGCGCCGTCATCTCGGAGTCGATCGGCTGCGACGAGTTTTCCTTATGCTTAGATGCCGCCTCAGCTTCGATCTTCGCTGCAATTGATGCGAGATAAGCTTTGTCACCGATGGTCATATAGTCTGAGGCAAGGCGGTCCAGGTATTCCACGCCGTAAGGACTGAGTTTCGCAACCGCAGTGTGTAGATCGGAATCGTATTCGACAAGCTTAAGCCATTTCGCTTTGTCATACTCCTTTGACGCAACCTGCGGCAAGATCGGCCCGAAAGTTGGTCCTCGGGCTGTGAAGTTATCCGCGCGCAGTATTGGATGTGAGAGGGCAAGGAACACAAGGGCGATCGAGAACAGAAAACAAAGGATAAACCATCCCGCTCCGCTTCGACCCTTTCCTTTTGCAACCACGTATCCTGCAAATCCAAACAAAATAGCTGCAATTAAAACAATGATGCAAATCAGCATCGATTTCCCCGGTAAGGCGTCGGCCACGGACTCTAATTTACGCTTTGGCATTGTACAATGTTTGATCACAGGTTGTGGTGGAAAGCGGCTAAACACTTTTGGAAAAGCGTACGATTGGCCTGCCATCCGCTCAGCGCGGTATATTGTTGTTTGCCGCTCGCTCTCCGCACCATTCGTTTCTACGCACGCCGGGCACTCTTGAGCGAAGCCTTCTTTGAGCAACATCTTGCCGATTTCTTCACCACTGGCGCGGTACATGTTCACCAGCGTCCGGTGCGAAGGTGTTGCGTCCACCGCGGCCGCGCCATCACCCGCGCGGAACGTCCGTACACGTGCCGTCCGCACGTCCTTGAGCCTAAACGGAGAGTATCATGACAAAGATATCTGATGTTCCAGCGCGTAGTTCGACTGAGCAATCACGCGTGAAGATCGCTTTCCGTCTCGCATATGCTCTTTGCGCGGTGGCGATAACTACCGTGATTGCGGTTGCAATTTTCGTTCTATTGGGCGCACACGGATAAGGCGCCGCGAAAGAGAACCGGAAATACAGCCAGACGCATGGGCGATGATCTGCTGTGAAAAGCAGTGATTCTTGTAACTTATCGTCGGCAAGTTCATCTCAGCGGAATTATCCTCCAAGCCTTAAGCTGCAGACGACATTACATCGCCAGGCAAATCTGGCGCCGGTAGGTAGGATGGTTATCCGGCGTCCCGAACCGCAATCGTGCAGAAGCGATCCGGCAGAAATACAGTCCGTTTCGCTGGATGCGGATGATGCCGACGACGGATGCTTTGTCTATATCGTACCTACCATCTTTGGTTGGCGAAAGCGGTGAGGAGCTTTTTGCTGTACCTGCGGCGCGATCTTTGTGCCGACCGATCAATCTAGCTGCGAAGGCCCGCTGCGGGAAAAGAGACGTGGACATGTCCAATGTGTCATTCGAACTCGATAGTCCAAACGGGTACCGCCTTTTGGGACGCATCGAGCAGCCGCAGGCAACCCCTCGGGGTTGGGCACTCCTTGCGCATTGTTTCACATGCGGAAAGGACAGCTTGGCGTCGGTGCGATTGGCACGGGCGCTCGCCCTCATCGGCATCGGAGTGCTCCGGTTCGACTTTGCCGGAATTGGATCCAGCGGCGGCTCATTTTCCGAGGGCACGTTTGCTGCCGATGTCGGTGATCTCGTCGCCGCCGGCGCAGCCATGGCGGAAGCCGGGATGGCGCCGACACTTCTCGTCGGACACAGTCTGGGCGGTGCAGCTGCACTGGCAGCTGCCGGCAGGATGCCCACGATCCGGGCCGTCGCAACGATCGGTGCGCCCTCCGATGTGGCGCACGTCCTCCATCAATTCACTCCCGAAAGTCTTACGCGCATCGAGAAAAGTGGTGAAGCCGAAGTGTACTTAGCTGACCGACCTTTCATCGTTCGCAAGACGTTCGTCGAGGATATCCGCCAGCACGATCTCGAAGCACACATTGCCCAACTGCATCGCCCTTTGTTGGTTCTGCATGCCCCACGTGATAGCACAGTGAGTATCGAAAATGCGTCCCGCATCTTCGCAGCGGCCAAGCATCCAAAGAGCTTCGTTTCGCTGGATGACGCGGACCATTTGCTCACCCGCCGCGCCGACGCCGACTATGCGGCAACGATCATCGCAGCCTGGGCGTCACGCTATCTCCCTTTGCTCGTCGATGATCTGCCGCAGGTCGAGGAAGCAACCGGCGTCGTCGCCGAGGAGACAGGTCACGGGCTCTATCAGCTTGCCATTCGGAGCGGTCCGCATCGGCTCCTTGCTGATGAGCCGGAGAACGCTGGTGGGACGGGAACTGGATTGTCGCCCTACGAGCTAATTTCGGCTGGCCTTGCCGCCTGTACAACGATGACGATGCGAATGTATGCTGAGCGCAAGGGATATCCCTTGGAGCACGCCCGAACGGTGGTGGTTCACTCCAAGCGTCCCGAAGAGACGCCTGCGGATCTTTTCGCCCGCACGGTAACCCTGGAGGGTCCGCTAGAGGAGGAGCAGCGCAAAGCCATACTTGCGATCGCGGACCGCTGTCCCGTCGATCTCACGCTCGTCCGGGGCGCTGATGTCAAAACCAGCCTCGTTCAAGACAATCTGACCATTGTCCCGACCCCGGCGATTAGAGACCGTGAGCCGCCGCGTCATTGACAGAGCCAGTCTTCCACATTCGGGCGCGCATGACCAACATCTCCGATCCCGGTCATGTTCCGTTGAGACAAGTTTTTGAGCTTGGACGTCTCGCATTTACATCCAATCCGGCAGCACGGTCAGCTCGTCACCTGTCTTCGCCGCTCCGGTAAGCCCGCGTATATGACGTAGTGGTGGCCTCGTGTGGAGGCGCTGAACTCGAGCGTTTGTCGTCAAATATTACGAATGCGGGTCCTCTTTGCTGGCGGCTACCAAGTCGAGCTCTCGATGAGCGCTCGGGCGAGGTGCCTCGCGGTTGCCAGCTATGTCACCCGACGATCTTGCAGAGATCGGCAAACATTCAGCGCTTGGACAAGCGCCGCTGGAGGATTGCTAGGCGCGTGAGCGAGATGGCCACAGAGCAGCGCTGCCCGTTGGTCAAGTTTCTTATTCGTGGCAGCTCCACTCGTCACCGCACGTCGCGATCGATATCGGGCCCCGGCCCCATCCCCGAACGGGCACGTGTGGGCACGGACGGACGATGATTGTCATCCATGCTCTGTCCCTCGATCACAGCGCGTTGCTTCACTATAAAGGCCGCGCACAATGTCATGAACGCGTTAACACGCGGGGTCCTTCGGATATCGGGATGGGTCAGCAACCAAAGGTTTGACGACAAAGACGGCTCGATTGGGCCGATGCGAACAAGCCCTGGGTGAAGATCGCCGAGCATGCACGGCAGATAACCGACACCGACATTTTCGGCAATCGCCGCTGCCGCCGCCTCAACAGAATCAACTCGATAGGCCGCTCTCGACTGAGACGGGTTACCGTCAATGAGCGCGTTGGCCTTTAGTACACAAAGCGCTCCGCCGAAACTGACCCAATTGATCGTAGGACAAAGATGGAGGGAGTCTGGACGGTCTCTCCAGACGCGATTGCAGCCGTATAGGGCCCAGCCGATGGAGGAGATCTTTTTGCCGATCAGGCTTTCCGGAGGCGCATCCGTTGCTCGCAGTGCGATGTCAGCTTCGCCGCGGGCCAAGTTGAGCGACGCGTTTCCGATGAGGACTTCCACAGTGATAGCGGAATAGGTTTTTCGGAATTCTGCAACCAATGGCGTCAGGATATGAAGCGCTAGCGAATCGCTGGTTGCGACCTTTACGTGACCGGAATATTTGTGAACACGGCCACTGATGCGGTGCGAAACGCTGACAATATCGAGTTCAAGTCGTTTGGCGAGCGCGATGACCTCGACGCCCGGCTCCGTAGCGACGTAGCCGGTCCTGCGCCGTTCGAACAAAGCTACGCCCAATATGGCTTCGATCTGAGTGAGCCGCCTTGCGATTGTGGAAGTGTTGACGCCTGTCATCGAGGCCGCCGACGCTAGACTCCCGGCGTCGCCGATTGCCTTGACAATGCGGAAGTCGTCCCAGGACAAACCATTGAGAACGTCACTGCGGATCACGATCAAAACTCAGTGCTAGTCAGGCTGCCTCGGGTGGTTCGAAATCATAAGATATCCTGCCGGCCGGCAGATAAAAGAGAGCTATAAGAGCGCCGCCCTTGACTTCTGGGTAGTGCCTGCTGCCAGGATCCGGTGCGGTCCAGCCGGCACCCTGCCATCCCTGCAAGCCCTTCAATTCGGCGCCTTCATCAAGTGGCACCACGAGGTTAAGCTCGCCATAGGGATGCCCATGATATTGGCCACGCAGTACATCCCCATCTTCGTTGTCGGGAAACGCCTGCGGCGCCTTACTATTCATATATACCGCGGTGATGCTGAAATGAAACGTGTCGGCCGACGGTTCTACGATGCGGCTGCGGCGATAATCCGAGCCGCTTACCTCCTGGTTCGCAGCCCATCCTTCCTCGACACCGAGCTTGATCAATCGCGCGAGATCCTTATAGAGCTGTGTCGATGGACCATAGGTCTCATTTAGCCACCTTTCCAGCTCGGCGCTCGGCGTCATGTCCTTCACAACTTTTAAGAAGTCCACGCTGCGGCGGATAAGTTCATCTCTATGGCTCATGGACCTGCTCCAAGTGTGAAGGCCGAACAGACGGCGGCAACTTTTCATGTAAGACAAACATACGGTCAACGCTGCCCACTGGAAGTGATATTCCATCAGTTGCATATGAATCAAATTCATATTGTGGTCTAGTGGTGCACCGTCATCATGGGGTTTTTCAATGAGCGATAAGTTCAGACGTCTGGATCTTAACCTGCTGCGCGTCTTTAATACGTTGATAGAAGAGGAGAGTGTTGTCAGAGCCAGCCGAAAGCTCAATCTTACACAGTCGGCCGTTAGCCATTCTCTCGCTCGCCTGCGCGATATTATAGGAGATGAGATCTTCGTGCGGCTCGGTTCACGAATGCAGCCGACGGAGCGCGCTCTGGAATTGGCTCCGGTGGTGCGAAACTCGCTCTATGCTCTTGAAGTCGCGATCGACGCCGGCACATTCGATCCGAGCACGTCCAATCGCACATTCACGGTTGCAGCAAACGATCTAACAACCATGGTCCTAATCCCCCGGATCTTGCAGACCCTCAAAAAAGAAGCGCCCTGCATAGATCTGGTTATTCGACCAGCAACTCGGATCGATTTGGCCGAGCAAATCGATCTTGGAAAGATCGACATTGCCATCGGAACATTCTCGACGATTGCAGGCCGCTTCCGGTCGGCGCCACTTTTTTCCTATGATGACGTTCTGATCACCGGGTTAGATATCGATCAACCATTGACCCTGGATGATTTGCAGCAACTGACACTTTGCGTGGTTTCCTTCGGCGCCGGTGAAGGAGAGGACGGATATCTGTCGGAACGTGGCTTGTCTCGTCGCTCTGATATGTTTGACAAGGCGGCGCTTGCAAAAGCCTATGCTTCCCGCGAGCAGATTCCGAGGATCGGGATTGTCCTGCCTCACTTCCTCGCGATCCCGGCTCTTCTGAGTGTTGGGGGATACGGAGCCATCGTGCCTCGGCAGTTGGGACGAGTCCTGAGAACGAACAACCAGGTGCACATGCACGAAATGCCTTTTCCGACGGCAGTTTTGGAGGTGAGCTCCTTGTGGCACGCAGGACAGAACAGAGACCCCGCCCACACGTGGTTGCGCCAAATTATTCATGATGCGAGTGAGTCTTTGCGCCATGAGAGTTGCGCCCAACTCGCGGCATTCCGGTCATAGCCGAATCTCGGACAGCATTCGCGCAAACGTGCACAATCGATTTGGCAATATTGCTGCTGGCTTTGATCGAATTCCTAACCGTAAACGAGTCCACATAGGAACTCATGTTCCGATCAGTCACGACAGCTGACCGGTCTAAACGTCGCGGCCCTCGGCTCGGATCGCCAAGACCCGACGCTTCGGGGCCCACGGGGAATAAACGCGATGACGGCGGCTGACGCGATTTATCAATCTGTAGGGAAGGCGGATCCAACCGAAGGCAGGGTCGGCGAGCCTGATGTTCCGAACCAGCCGGTCGTCGCGCCGGCGCCTCGGAGCTCAAAACGTTCTATAAGGCGGGGGGCGATTGCCCTCATCCGCGTTGCCATCATCCTGGTCGCCATATGCACCGCAGTCGTCGTACCGATGGGATGGGGCGAGTGGATAGCCAACAGGACGGATCAGAGAACGGACGACGCTTATCTCAAGGCCGATACATCCCCGATTAGTGCTCAGGTGAGTGGGCAGGTGAAAGCGGTCCTTGCTAAGGACTACCAGCGCGTCAAGGCTGGCGATGAGCTGATCCAGATCGACGACAGCGATTATATCGCACAGCTCGCACGCGCACAGGCCGCTGTTGGCAGTGCCAAGGCCACGATTCTCAACGCCGCCAGTCAAATCGTTCTGCAGCAAAAAATTATCGCGCAATCTGAAGCGGTGGTGGGCGAAGTCTTGGCCGACCGCGACCGGGCAAAAAGCGAGTACGACCGTCAGCAAACCGCCTCAAGCGAGGGCTGGACGACCGCACAGAAACGTGAAACCGCAGTGGCTGACCTTCGACGCTTCGAAGCTCAGCTTGTCGAGAAAAAGGCTGACGTAGACGCCCAACAGCATAAGATCGATGTGCTCCAGGCTCAAAAACAACAAGCGGAAGCCGATCTCGCCAGCCGCACGGCCGACCTCGATATCGCGCGGATCAATTTGGTTCGAACTCGCATATTCTCGCCTGTGGATGGTATCACAAGCGCCAGCAGAGTGCGCATCGGTCAATTCGTGTCGCCCGGGACGCGGGTCATCGAGGTCGTGCCTTTGCCCCACCTCTATGTCCTTGCCAACTACAAAGAAACCCAGCTGTCCCGCATCCGATCGGGACAGTCGGCCACGCTGACCATCGATGCGTTTCCAGGGCGCACCCTGACCGGGCGTGTCGTTGACGTTTCACCCGCAAGCGGGTCTGAATTTGCACTCCTACCGCCGGACAATGCGACCGGCAACTTTACAAAGGTGGCGCAACGGATCGCGGTCAGGATTGAGATCGACGATTCAGATGGCCTGACCGATTTGCTTCGCCCCGGAATGTCGGTCGTTCCCACCATTCACACCGATCAGACAGCCGAAAGACAGAGCAACTGAAAGGCCTGTGGCATTGGCAACGACCGACGATAGAATCAGATCGGCTGGATTGCCAGCTGTGCTCGGCCTGTCAGACTGGAAAGCGTTCGTTGCCGTAGTGTCGGTGCTTGTCGGCACGTTTACGGCAGTCCTAAGTTCCCGTCTCACCGACGTCGGTCTCGTGGACCTGCGAGGCAGCCTGGGGATCAGCTTCGATGAGGCATCTTGGATCACTACCGCTTATGTTGTGGCTGAAGCGACTGCTGTGCCGGCGACAATCTGGATGCGCCAGCTGCTTTCGCCGGTTCGCTGCATCGTGATCGGGGCGGCGATCTTTTCAGTCCTTTCGGTGCTTGCACCACTTAGTCCATCCCTCGGCATTCTGCTAACCATCCAGGCATTAAGGGGCTTCAGCGCCGGAGTTCTCATTCCAATGACTTATGGCGTGATCATGCGACATGCGTCTCAACAGCGGAGGCTGATTTGGCTGGCGCTCTATGCAATGGTTTCCGGTGTCACGCCGAGCTTCTCTGTCAGTCTTGAGGCTATCATCGTCGATCACCTCTCATGGCGCTATCTGTTCTGGTTGAATCTCATACCTGCCTCACTTACAATTTTTGCAGCAGCATATGGCTTGAAACCGGACCCTGTGAAGTACATGCGCCTGCGCAGACCTGACTTGTTCGGTCTTCTTACCTTATCTCTTGGCATCGGAGCCCTTGTTGCTGCGCTCGATCAAGGAAATAGATTGGATTGGCTCAGTTCCGGCCTGATTGTCGGTCTCGTTGGAGCTGCGTTCATTC
>NZ_JBNDHT010000196.1:0-9210 GCF_056755115.1 Rhizobium sp. SVR5-2C
TTCGTATACTCCCCTGTGCGCTTGTTTCCTGGCGCCTTCACCTTACATTGCGGCGTCTTCGGCGCGAGGGGAAATACGCATATGCAAGATATCATGATGCTTATTCAGGATCCGGCCGCCTGGGTTGCTCTTGTGACGCTGGTTGTCATGGAAGTCGTTCTCGGCATCGACAACCTCATCTTCATTTCCATTCTTACCAACAAGCTCCCGGTCGAACATCGTGAGAAAGCGCGTAAGGTGGGCATAGGTCTTGCCCTCATCATGCGCCTTGCGCTGCTCGGCACCATTGCCTGGATCATCCAGCTCACCACGCCGGTCTTCGAGGCTTTCGGTCACGGGTTCTCCTGGAAGGACATGATCCTGATCGCCGGTGGTCTTTTCCTTGTGTGGAAGGCCACGAAGGAAATTCACCACAACGTCGATCCGCAAGAGCACGAGGAGGATTTCATTGCGAGCTCGGCGACGACCGGCTTTGCGGCCGCCATTGGCCAGATCCTGCTGCTTGATCTGGTCTTCTCGGTGGATAGCATCATCACCGCGGTCGGAATGACGCCACACCTGCCGATCATGGTTGTCGCGGTTATCGCTGCCGTGACGGTCATGCTGGTCGCCGCGACACCGCTCGCCAACTTCATCGAGAAGAACCCCTCGATCGTCATGCTGGCGCTCGCCTTCCTGCTGATGATCGGCATGACGCTGATCGCAGACGGCATGGGCTTCCATGTGCCGAAAGGCTACGTCTATGCGGCCATGGCATTCTCGGCGCTGGTCGAAATGCTGAACATGTTTGCGAGAAACGCCCGGAAGCGAAAGAAAGCCGGCGGGCATTGACGAACTGTTCGAAGGGCGCGGCATAGACCGCGCCCTTCGTTTTTGCTCAGCAAGTCTGGCAAATCCTTGTGATCTCTCCTTCCGGCCGCTGCTCTCGGCAACAGCATGATGCAAATTTAGTCTAAAACAGCTACTTTGCATGAACGGCAGCATGGTTCACGGGGAAAGAGCAATGATGCGGGAAGTGCTTGTGTCTGCCTCAGTGTTCGCCTGCCTCGTGATCGCTTCGCTCGGAGCGCTGCTGAACTATTCAAAATTGCCCGCGCATCACCTTCAGGAAGAAACGAACACGGTCGTCAGGCTGGTCGCCAATATCTTCGTGGTTATGACATCCCTCGTATTCAGCCTGATGATAAATTCGGCGAAGAATACCTTCGAAAACATCGACAACAACGTTCACGCCTTCGCAACCGAGATCATTCTTCTCGACCGCACGCTGCGCGCCTACGGCATGGAGGCCGACCAGGCGCAAGAGAGGCTCATTGTCTATGTGGAAACCGCATTGACCAATCCGGCCCGCATCGACGATACGCTTGTCAGGGGCGATCGGGCGTCCGAACAGGTTTTGAACGCCGTAGGCGATAGCTTGTCGGCGATGAGGCCGACTGATCCCGGACATGTTGCGCTGTGGAACGATGCGCGCCAGCAATTCCAGAGAATCGTCGAGCAGCGATGGGATATCATCGAGCAGTCGGCAGGCGTCATCCCCCTGCCGCTCATCTTCATGCTCTCGGCTTGGCTCGTGTTGATCTTCGCGAGCTTTGGCTACCGCGCACCTAAAAATATGATTGTCGTCTCGATGTTTCTGGTGTCCGCGCTGCTGATTTCCGCTTCGCTTTATCTCGTTCTCGATATGGACGTTCCTTTTACGGGAATAATCGAGATTTCCGACGCGCCGCTCCAACGGGCGCTTGCTGAATTGCAGCACTAGAGTAACTTTGACCATGCCGTGGCATTGAACAAGCACCGAGGCATCACAGTTCTATCCGAAGGTGGATTTGGTTCCGCCGATCGGTTCCAAGGGTTGGAGCGGCATGACGACCCCTCAGATTCTTGCCTTCGGCATTATCGGCCTGATGATGGCGGTCTTCATCTGGGATCGCTTCCGTTACGACCTCGTTGCCTGTTGCGCGCTGGTATTGGCCATTGCGGTCGGCATTGTACCTGCCGACAAAGCCTTTTCCGGCTTCAGCGACGATATCGTCATCATCGTCGGCAGTGCGCTGGTGGTCAGTGCGGGCGTCGCGCGATCCGGCAGTGTCGACAAAGCCATCAAACGCTTCTTTCCGAACCTCAACAAACTGCACTTGCAACTGGCGCTTCTTTTGATCGTCGTCGCGGTGCTCTCCGCCTTTATCAAGAACATTGGGGCGCTCTCGATCATGATCCCGGTCGCCTTTCAGTTCTCCAGGAAAACAGGCAAGTCGCCCTCGCTCTACCTGATGCCAATGAGTTTCGCCGCGTTGCTTGGCGGTCTGATGACCCAGATCGGCACCTCACCGAACATTGTGGTCTCGAGGCTGCGCGAGGAGATCACGGGCACTCCCTTCACGATGTTCGATTTCACGCCGGTGGGCGCAACGTTGACCATCGTGGGCGTCGTGTTTCTAATCTTCTTTCATTGGCTGGTCCCTGAACGGGAGAACGAGAACCCCTCGCTGCACGAGGCGCTCGATCTGAAAACCTATTTCTCCGAGGCGACCGTGGTCGAAGGTTCCGGCCTCGATGGCAAACCGCTTAACGAGATGCTGCAACTTGGCGACGGCGAAGTCGTGGCAACGGCGATTCTTCGCGGCCACTCCCGCGTGTCGCCTTTTCCGGATATTGCGCTCCAGGCCGGCGACACGATCCTGCTTGAAGGAAGACCGGAAGCCCTCGATCGTGTCGTCTCCAATGCTAAGCTGAAGCTTTCGGGCAAACAGACGCCGGAAATCAAGACGGGAGGCGACGTCACGTCCATCGAAGCGGTCGTATCGGCCGAATCGACGCTGATCGGTTGGTCGGCGCGCCAGCTTTCGCTCTTCAACCGGCGACGCATCAACCTGCTCGCAGTAAGCCGCCATGGCCACCGCCTGACGGAGCGGTTGAGCGAGGTGAGGCTACAGGGAGGCGACGTGCTCGTGCTGCAGGGCAGCCGCAGGAACCTGCCCGCCTTTCTGCAAGAATTCGCCTGCCTGCCGCTTGCGCAGCGTGACATCCTGCTTGGCACGCAACGGCGTGCCTATCTCCCGCTCGTGATCCTCGCCGCGGCCATGGGCGTAACGGCCGTCGGGCTTGCCCCCGTTCCCGTGGCCTTCTTCTGCGCGGCGCTTGCCATGGTCGTGTTCCGCGTCATTCCTCTGGCCGAGGTATATAAATCGCTCGATGGTCCGATCCTCATCATGCTGGCAACCCTCATTCCCGTTTCCGACACCCTGAGGACGACCGGCGGCAGCGAATTGATCGCCGGATGGCTCGGCCACTTCGCTGCGCAAATGCCGCCCTACGGAGCACTGGCGCTGATCGTCGTGACGGCGATGGCAGTAACGCCTTTCCTCAACAACGCGGCAACCGTGCTCGTCATGGCGCCGATCGCGGCGAGCTTTGCACATACGCTTGGATACAGGCCGGAAGCCTTCCTGATGGGCGTCGCCATCGGCGCGGGCTGCGATTTCCTCACGCCGATCGGCCACCAGTGCAATACGCTCGTCTTTGGCCCGGGCGGATACCGCTTCAGCGACTATCCGCGCCTCGGCCTGCCGCTCTCCTTCATCATCATTATCGTCAGTGTGCCGGTGCTGCTCTACGTCTGGCCCGTGCGCTAGGCTCGACTGACCCATTTTCCTTGACGTACGCGGTTGAATATGGCCTTAAGGCCACCAAACGGACAATCGGACAATGAAATGGGCGGAATGCCCTGATCCGGCCGGTTTCCTGATCCAGTTATCTGCATTCTTCCCGCCGAACGCCGCTTTTTCCAAGGAAAGCCGTCCGGCATTCATTGACGGGCACATAAAATGACAGCTTCCGGCGTCCGCGTCCGCATCGCTCCCTCGCCGACCGGCGAGCCGCATGTCGGCACCGCTTACATTGCACTCTTCAACTATCTTTTCGCCAAAAAGCATGGCGGCGAGTTCATCCTGCGCATCGAGGATACCGATGCGACGCGCTCGACCCCGGAATTCGAAAAGAAGGTGCTGGACGCGCTGAAATGGTGCGGCCTGAAGTGGTCTGAAGGCCCGGATGTCGGCGGCCCCTACGGCCCTTATCGCCAAAGCGACCGCAAGCATATCTACGGCGAATATGTCGAGAAAATCGTCGCCGCCGGCCATGGCTTCCGCTGTTTCTGCACGCCCGAGCGTCTGGAAAAGATGCGCGAGGCGCAGCGCGCCGCCAACCTGCAGCCAAAATATGACGGCCACTGCTTGAACCTTTCGGCGGAAGAGGTCACCTCGCGCATGGCGGCCGGCGAACCGTCGGTCGTGCGCATGAAGATCCCGACCGAAGGCTCCTGCAAATTCACCGACGGCGTCTACGGCGACGTGGAAATCCCGTGGGATTCCGTCGACATGCAGGTGCTCCTCAAGGCCGACGGCATGCCGACCTACCACATGGCAAACGTCGTCGACGACCACCTGATGAAGATCACCCACGTCGCGCGCGGCGAGGAGTGGCTCGCCTCGGTTCCGAAGCACATTCTGATTTATCAGTATCTCGGCCTTGAGCCGCCGGTGTTCATGCACCTGTCGCTGATGCGCAATGCCGACAAGTCGAAGCTGTCGAAGCGCAAGAACCCGACCTCGATCTCGTACTATACGGCGCTCGGCTACATCCCCGAAGCGCTGATGAACTTCCTCGGCCTGTTCTTCGTCCAGATCGCCGAAGGCGAAGAGCTGATGACGATGGATGAACTTGCAGGGAAGTTCGACCCGGACAATCTTTCCAAGGCCGGCGCGATCTTCGATATCCAGAAGCTCGACTGGCTGAACGGCCGCTGGATTCGTGAGAAACTATCGGAAGAAGAGTTCCAGCATCGCGTCCTCACCTGGGCAATGGAGAACGACCGTCTGAAGGCGGGTCTGGCACTCTCCCAGTCGCGCATTTCCAAGCTCGGCGAGTTGCCTGATCTGATGGGTTTCCTGTTCAAGTCCGACCTCAACCTCGAACCGTCGGCCTTCGCGAAGATCAAGTCGCCGCCGGAAGAGATTCTGGAGATCCTCAACACGGTGCAACCAGACCTCGAGAAGATCCTCGAATGGAACACCGAGTCGATCGAGGCCGAGTTGCGTGCCGTCGCGGACCGCATGGGCAAGAAGCTGAAGGTAGTCGTCGCGCCGCTTTTCGTTGCCGTCTCCGGCTCGTCGCGCTCGCTGCCGCTTTTCGATTCCATGGCGATCCTCGGTCGCGCCGTCGTGCGCCAGCGCCTGAAACTGGCATCGCAGGCAGTCGCCTCTCTCGTCGGCCCGAAGAACTGAAGCGGATCTTTTGCACATGACTGACAAGACCGAAACCGCCACCCTCTCCTCCGACGCGACGGAAGTTCGCGCTCAGAAACTGAAGCTGCTGCGCGAGCAGATCGGCGAAGTCTATCCGGCCCATTTCCACCGGACCACGACGAACGCAGAGCTTGCCGCGAAGTACGAGGGCTTGGAGCCTGATGTCGAAACCCAGGACGTCGTAACGGTCGCCGGCCGCGTCTATTCATCGCGCAATTCCGGCATGTTCATGGATCTCCGTGACGCCTCGGGCAAGATTCAGATCTTCAGCCACAAGGACGTCACAGGTGAGGAAGCCCGCGCGCTGCTGCCGATGATCGACATCGGTGACATCATCGGCGTGACCGGCATTGTTCGCCGCACCAAGCGCGGCGAACTGACGATCAACGCGCAGCAGATCACCATGCTGACAAAGTCGCTGTTGCCGATGCCCGAGAAGTGGCACGGCCTCTCCGACATCGAGTTGCGCTACCGCAAGCGTCACCTCGACATCATGACCAACGAGGAATCGAAGCTCCGCTTCCAGCAGCGTTCGAAGATCGTCTCCGGCATCCGGCGTTTCATGGAGAACGACGGCTTCATGGAGGTCGAGACGCCGATGCTCCATTCGGTCTATGGCGGCGCCACCGCCGAACCGTTCAAGACGCATCACAACACGCTGAAGCTCGACATGTACCTGCGCATCGCGCCGGAACTGTTCCTGAAGCGCACTCTGGTTTCCGGCCTCACCGACAAGGTCTTCGAGATCAACCGCAACTTCCGCAACGAAGGCGTTTCCACAAGGCACAATCCTGAATTCACGATGATGGAGTGCTACTGGGCCTATGCCGATTACGAGGACATCATGGACCTCGTGGAGCGCATGTTCGCGGAACTGGCGATGAAGATCCACGGCACGACCGAGTTCAAGTTCCAGGACAAGGAACTCTCGTTCAAGGGACCATTCCGCCGCGTGCCGATGCCTGATGCCGTCAAGGAAGTGACCGGTATCGACTTCCTGGCGATCAAGACCGACGAAGAAGCGCGCGCCGCTGCAAAGGCCGCCGGCTTCGAAGTCGAGAAGGATTGGACCTGGGGCGAATGCCTTGCCTTCATCTTCGAGGAGAAGGTCGAGGCAACGCTGATCCAGCCCGCACACGTTACGCATTTCCCGAAGGACATTTCCCCCTTCGCCAAGGAAGTGCCGGGCGAGCCGCGCCTTGTCGAACGCTTCGAGACCTATTGCAACGCCTGGGAACTCGGCAACGCCTTCTCGGAACTCAATGATCCGGAAGAACAGCGCAAGCGCATGGTCGAACAACTCGAGCAGGCTCATGCCCGTGGCGAAAAGGAAAAGCAGCTGGACGACGAATTCCTCGATGCGATCGACCAGGGTATGCCGCCTGCGGGTGGCCTTGGGATCGGCGTCGATCGGTTGGTGATGCTGCTGACGGATTCGCCTTCGATCCGCGACGTGATCCTCTTCCCGGCGCGCCGCGCAAAGGCGGACTAAAGTCCAGTCACGAGTGCAAGGACGCCGGCGGATTGCTGCCGGCTCTCGCCGTCGAGATCAGTGGCCGGAAGCCGGGGCCGCCTTGGCGCCCTCTTCTGAAGAACCTGCTTCGGCGGCTGTCTTCTTACTCTCGCCTGTGGTCGACGCGACGGCCGTCGGGTCGATGCAGTCGGAGCTTTCCCTTAAGGACGCGTTCAGCGCGTGGATCTGATCTTCTGGCAGATCGATGCGCTCACCGAAGAAAAGACCGTTGGCGCTCGCTTGACCGTCATAGTAGCGGACGGTGTAGGGCTTGTCGTCGACGCCTTCGATCATCTTATCGGGGTGCGGAATATAGACGACATCGGCGCCGATCGCCCGGCCGCGCATGTCCGACCGCAGCGTCGGCCCGTTCTGATCGAGAACGACGACCTGCACCAGATCAGGCTTTTCCTGCTGGTATACAGCCTGCGCCACGCGGAGCGCCGTCTTCACGCGCGTCACTCCGTCAGTCGGTTCCGTCTTGATGTATTTGCGAATCCAGACGTGATCCTGCTTCTTGATCGTCACCAGGTTGACATCGGTGCACGAGACACCGTCCGCCTCCTCCAGAGACCGGACGAGAATATTGTCCCTGCCGATGTAAAGCGCCGCGCCGCCGGACGCGCCCGTCAGCAGGGCCAATCCGCCGATCACGATCACCAATTTCCGGGAGGGCCGGAAGATCCGCAGCAAGGCCTTCACGCCAACTGCTCCGCCATCGCACAAACTCCAACGCAATACATCGAAGCAACCTAGCCGGCCGGCGTTTCGGAATACTTAAGCGACGGCCCGGAATATGTATCGAATTGAACCAAAGACCAAAAAAGGTCCGCCCCTCGGCGAGCTTGCCACTATCCGCTTAGCCATGCTCTAAACGCGCATGGCCTTCACGCTTCGCCAGATCCAGTATTTCGTCGCCGTCGCCGAACAGGGTTCGGTGACGCGGGCGGCGCAGAATTTGTCGATCTCGCAGTCGTCGGTGACGGAAGCGCTGAAAGAGCTGGAGAACGATCTCGGCGTCGAGCTCTTCGAGCGGCATCCGCGCGGTTTGACGATCACCCATAACGGCCACCAGTTCCTCCGGCATGCAACGAAAATTCTCGCCACGGTCTCAGATGCGCGCACCAGCTTTTCCGGCCAGCAAAGCGAGCTCTCCGGTACACTGAACATCGGCGTCACGTCGCTGGTCGCAGGCTACGTGCTCTCCGACCTGTTGGCGCGATATCGTCGCGCCTGCCCCCGCGTGGAGGTGAGCGCAATCGAGGACAACGGCAGCTACCTGGAACATCTGCTGGTCGGCGGCGAACTCGACGTCGCCGTCATGGTCATATCCAACCTGCGCGACCGCATGGCATTGCAGGCGGAAATCCTAGAAACCTCACCCTACCGTCTCTGGCTGCCGATGGGCCATCCGCTGGTGTCCGCCGACATCATCTCGGTTGCCGACATTGCGCGCGAACCGCTGATCATGCTGACAGTCGACGAAATCGAAGAGAATACCGGCAAGTTGCTGTCAGCGCTCGGTGCCCGCCCGCATGTCGCGTTCCGCACGCGCTCGGTGGAAGCGGTGCGTAGCCTCGTCGCGACCGGCGCAGGCGTTGCGCTGCTTCCCGATCTTGTTTACCGGCCGTGGTCGCTTGAAGGCGACAGGATCGAGAGCCGCGACGTCTCCGGTTCGCTGCCGGTCGTGCAGGTCGGGATGGTCTGGCGCAAGGGCTCCAGCCTGCCGCAGGCCGCCCGCGATTTTGTCGGCATTGCGGAAAGCATGCGCTCGGGGCGCATACGCTGATATCCATCGGAATTTCCGATATCGAAGTTCTGATAAATGAATTTGCGAAAGCGGAGTTTTCGTCGCACCTTTTCGACTGGGAACAAAATGCCGCAAACAAGCGGCACTGAACCGGGAGACAGGGCGATGAAGAATCTTTTGAAATCCTCCGCAGCCGCACTCGCATGCCTGAGCTTTGCGACGCAGGTAATTGCTGCCGAACCGCTGAAAGAACTGGGCAAGGGCGAGGGCGCGGTCAGCATCGTAGCCTGGGCGGGCTATATCGAACGCGGCGAGACCGACAAGAATTACGACTGGGTCACCGACTTTGAAAAGCAGACCGGCTGCAAGGTTTCTGTGAAGACCGCTGCGACCTCTGATGAAATGGTGGCGCTGATGAACGAAGGCGGTTTCGACCTCGTCACCGCTTCGGGCGACGCGTCGCTTCGCCTCGTCGCCGGCAAGCGCGTCCAGCCGATCAACACCGATTTGATCCCCAGCTTCAAGAACGTCGACGAGCGCTTGCAGAACGCTCCCTGGAACACGGTGAACGGCGTGCACTATGGCGTTCCTTATCTCTGGGGACCAAATGTGCTGATGTACAATACGGAGGTCTTCAAGGA
>NZ_JBNDHT010000197.1:0-9209 GCF_056755115.1 Rhizobium sp. SVR5-2C
GGTGTGGCAAAGCCGGAAAGAAGCATCGCCGGCACCATGAAAAGAAAGGCGCCGAGGATCGCCTGCTGCTGTGTCATGGACAGGGCAGAAATGAAAAGCCCCAAGCCGGCAACCGCGGCGAGATAGAAAAGCGAACTGCCGTAAAGCAGCAGCAGCGAGCCGCGCAACGGCACGCCAAAAATGAAGATCGCCGCTAGAATATAGATCGTCATGTGAAAGAGCCCGATCATCATCGGCGGAATGAGTTTTCCGATCAGGATCTCATGGGTACGAAGCGGCGACACCATCAGCTGGTCGAAAGTGCCGAGCTCGCGCTCGCGGGCGATGGAGAGGGCGGTGACGATGAGCCCGATCAGCAGCGCGATGCTCGCAATCAGGTTTGGCACCATGAACCACTGAAAGATCAGATTGGGATTGAACCAGTTGCGCGGCACCGTCGCGATGGAACGGGTAGCTCCGCGCACTCCCGCAGGCGTCTCCGCAGACAATCCCGCGACAATCTGCGTGATGTAGCCCGAGACGATTTGTGACGCATTCGAGCGCCGGCCATCCAGAATGACCTGCAGGTCAGCGGGCTCCCCAGCTTCGATCTTGCGGGAGAAGTCCGCGCCGATTTCGATTGCCACAGTCACCGTCTGGCGATCGATCGCATCCCGTACGGTCGCCGGCGTGTCGGCTGTGAAAACCTGGCGGAATGTCGGTGAGCCTTCGATGCGCTCCACGAGTTCTTGCCCCCAGTAACCCGTGTCTCGGTTGAGCAGCATCACGTCGACATTTCGAACCTCGAGCGTTGCAGCATAGGAAAAGATCAGCAGCTGCACGATCGGCGGGCCGATCAGGATGGCGCGGCCCTTCGGATCACGGAGCACCGCCAGAAGTTCCTTGACGATGAGCGCTTTCAATCTCGACCACCACATCTCAGCCAATCCTCTTTCGGGTGCTGCGCGCAGCGAGCAGAAAAAACACAGAACCGATGAGGGCCATGGCGATGATTGAATGGAGGAACATCGGCCAGATGTCACCGGCGAGGAAAACTGTCTGCAAACTGGGGATCAGATAACGCGCCGGCACGATGAAAGTGATCCACTGGATCACTGTCGGCATCGAATTGATCTCAAAGAGGAAGCCGGACAGCAGGAAGGACGGCAGGAACGCCGTGATGAGCGCGAGTTGTGAGGCAAGAAACTGGTTCTTGGTGGCAGCCGAGATCAGCAGACCCTGTCCGAGCGCCGGTATGAGGAAAACCGCCGACAAGGCATAAAGCGCCAGGACCGAACCTCGAAACGGAACGCCGAACAAAAATACGGCAAGCACAACGCACAGCGTCATCGCGGTCAGGCCGAGCAGGAAATAGGGAAGGATCTTGCCGGCCAGCAGTTCAACCGCCGTGACGGGGGTCGCCATCATCGCCTCCATCGTCCCGCGCTCCCATTCGCGAGCAACGACGAGCGACGTCAGCAGCGTTCCGACGAGCGTCATGACAATGGCGATCGACCCCGGCACCAGGAACGACCGGCTTGTCAGCTCCGGATTGAACCAGAAGCGCTGCTCCACGGAAATGGGCGGCCCGGTCAACTCCGTTTCGGACTGCCGTTGCAGTTGCCAGTTGGCGACGGCGCCCTGGACATAGTTCTGGACGAGATTGGCGGTGTTGGGATCGGAGCCGTCGACAATCACCTGTACCTGCGGCCGATTGCCCGCTGCATAGTTCCTCGTGAAATCGGCCGGAATGACGATGATGCCGCGCAGGCGGGCGAGCACCAGATCCTCTTCGAAGAGCCGTCTATCGCGGCCGGTCGTTACCGAAAAATAGCGGGATCCCTGGAAGCTCGCCGCGAGATCATTCGTCAGCGGAGTCATTTCCTCAATCACCAATCCGACGCGCGTTCGAGTTGTGTCCAGCGAAACGCCATAACCAAACAAAAAGAGCAGGATCAGCGGCAGCACAAATGCAATCAGAATGCTGCTCGGATCGCGTATCACCTGAAGGCTCTCCTTCCGAACAAGCGCAGCAAAGCGACGGGCCCGGTTGGACAGGGACAGCGCGCTCGTTTTGGGGAGAGGGGCCGTCATGCCGCAATCCTTTCCTGCGAAGCCTGCACCAGCGCGATAAATGCATCTTCCATCGTCGGATCGGGGTTGTCGGCAGTTATGAACTTCGCTTTCAACTCATCTGGCGAGCCCAGAGCGATCGAACGGCCTCGATAGATCAGCGAGATGCGATCGCAATATTCCGCCTCATCCATGAAATGCGTCGTGACAAGCACGGTGACGCCCTTTTCGACGAGCGCATTGATATGCGTCCAGAATTCGCGGCGCGTGATCGGATCGACGCCTGATGTAGGTTCGTCCAGAAAGAGTGCTTCCGGCTCGTGCATGACCGCGCAGGCGAGCGCCAGCCGCTGCTTGAGCCCCAATGGCAGATCCTTGGCGGACATGGCGAGGCGGGATTCAAGATCGAAAATCGATGCCATCAGTTGGGTACGCTCGCGCTTGCGGGCACCGGTCAGCCCGTAGACGCCGGCAAAGAATTGGAGATTCTGTGCCACGCTGAGATCGCCGTAGAGCGAGAATTTCTGCGCCATGTAGCCGAGATGATTGCGTGCCTCGGCTGCGTCGCGCCGCAGATCGAAGCCGGCCACCCGTCCTTCACCGCTCGTCGGCTTGAGAAGGCCGCAAAGCATCTTGAAGGTCGTCGATTTGCCCGCGCCGTTTGGTCCCAACAGTCCGAATATCTGGCCGCGCGGGATCTCGAACGTGATGTTTTCGGCCGCCGTGAAGTCTCCGAAACGCTTGGTGAGCCCCTTCGCCTCGATGACCGGCTTGTCATCCTTTCTGGCAAGCGCTTCCTGCGCTTCCGCAAGCCGCGACCGGCCGCCTGGTCCACCACCCAACATGTCGATGAACGCGTCCTCGAAACGCGGCTCGGCCGGACTTATTATAGCTGCGCCGGCAGCGGCAAAGCTGGGTACCCGGCCTTCGGCAGTGACCAGCCTGATCGCTTCGCCCTGGATTACGCCATCGACGACGCCTTCCTCGTCCAACAGTTTGGCGAGCAGCTGACGGCGGCGCCCCGACACACCGGTCAACCGGGAGACACGGCCCTCGACCCGGCGCGTCAGTTCCTTCGGTTCGCCGGAAAAAAGCAGCCTGCCTTCATTCATCAAGAGAACGCGATCGCAAGCTTCCGCCTCGTCGAGATAAGCCGTCGACCACACGACGCCGATGCCTTCCTGCTTCAGGTTCTCGACCATCTTCCAGAGGTCGCGCCGGGAAATCGGGTCGACGCCAACGCCAGGTTCATCAAGGAGCAGAAGGCGCGGCTTCTTCAAAAGTGCGCAAGCAAGCCCAAGCTTCTGCTTCATGCCGCCCGACAGCTTTCCGGCAAGACGTCCGGTGAAGCGTTTCAGGTCGGTGAAGGTCAGAAGCTCATCGAAGGCAGCGGCGCGCTCGCTCTTAGGCAAGCCGCGCAAGTCAGCATAAAGATCGAGATTTTCCTGGACCGAGAGGTCCTCATAAAGGCCGAAGCGCTGAGGCATGTAGCCAATGGCCGCCTGGATGTCAGCCGCTCGGTCGCGCGTCCCGAAGCCCAGCACCTCCACTGTGCCGCTATCCGGAAGCATCAGACCGGTCATCAGCCGGATCAAAGTGGTCTTGCCCGCACCGTCGGGGCCTACGAGCCCCGTGATCTCACCGCCGCGGATCGAGCCCGAGATTGCGTCCAGCGCCGCTTTCGCCGTGCCAAAGCGCTTCGTCACGTCGGTCAGGCGACCGAGTTCGACGATATCGCGCGGCTTTTCCGAGTTACTCATTTTTCTGCCGTCTGCAATGAAGGCAAGCGCAGCGTCACGGGCATGCCCTGGCGAAGATCCGGGCCGGGTTTTTCGATGACGACGCGCAGGCGATAGACGAGGTCGGTGCGAAGTTCCGGCGTCTCGACCGACTTCGGCGTGAATTCCGCGACTGGAGAAATAAAGCCGATCGTGCCGTCATAGGCTTGATCCGGCTTTGTATCGGAGGTCACCTTCACCTTCATGCCCGGATGAATCCGGCCAAGATCCGTTTCGGCGACATAGCTGCGAATCCAGACAGGTTCCGTCAACGACAGCACATAGACCGGATCGGCGGATGACACGATCGCGCCCGGTTCCTTGATCCGCGACAGGATGATGCCGTCGTTCGGTGCGAGAAGCTGCGTATCGGCGAGCGATGTCCGCGCCGTTTCGAGGGTTGCTTCGGCAGCCTTCAGCTGCGCCGCCGCCGCCGCAATATCCTCGGCGCGGCTGCCCTCCTTCAGCAGGGCGAGCGCTTGCTTTGCGGATTCGGCGCGAGCTGCAGCCATCGCTCTTGCGGCCGTCGCCTGATCGAGATTGGCCTGAGAGATCGTGCCCTGAGGTCGCAACTGCCGGGCACGGTCATAAGCGAGGCTGGCGTTCTCCAGGTCGGCAAGGCTTTCGTTGTAGGATGCATTTGCCTGCGCAATCTCCGTCGCTCGCGGACCGGCCTTGAGCTTGTCGAGCGTAGCACGCAACGCGGCAACATTCGCCTCGGCGGAGCGAACCGCGTACTCATAGGGCTCCTCGTCCAGCCGGGCCAGAACAGCGCCGCGCTTTACGGCGTCTCCTTCATCGACAAGTGCTTCTTCAATTCGGCCGTTGACCCGAAAAGCGAGCGAGACCTGGCGGATATCGACATTGCCGTAGAGCGTGAAGTGCTGTTCGCCTTGCTGGGCCCAGCCGAGCCTGGATGGCACGTCGTACCACCACCCGGCCGCAGCCGCGCCGGCAAGAAGGATCGCAACCGGGATGGCCTTGTTCATTCTGCTTCTCCTTTCGCCGGTTCGAGCGCGGCGACAAGGTTGCGTGCATGATCTTGCAGCTTTGCGAGCTGCTCCTCGCCAATGGAATCCCATTCCATCTGCGCGAGCACTGCCGCGTTTGCCATCCGGAAAACCAGAAGGCTGCCAACGAAGGAGAGGCTGCGCAAACGCACGTTTTCGGAGGCGGGATCCTCTTTCAAGATCGTGCCGATCAGCCTCCGCCCCATATTGATCATCGGTCCCATGATGCCGGCATAGACCCTTTCGAAAGCCGCCGTCGGCTCCAGCTGCTCGCGGATGATGAAGCGTGCCCAGGCTTCTGATTCCTTGCTGACGAAAAGAACGACCATCGTCTGCACGATCTCCGTCAGAAATAGCCGCGCTTGGGCGACACTGAGCGGCGTGCCGGTTTGATCGAGCTCCGCAAGGTAGCGGCCAACGCGCTGGCGTATTTCGGCCACGTGTCCGGCGACCACTCCCGCGAGATGTTCGGCGGTTGCGATGTAGAGCCCTTCCTTGCTTCCGAAGTAGTAGGGGATGGCCTGCAGATTCACGCCTGCCGTATCGGCAAGCTTGCGTGTGCTGGCGCCGTCGAAGCCGTATCGGCCAAATACATCAAGCGCCGCCGAAAGGAGCTTCTCGCGGGTGGCGTCGCTTCGGGTGTCTGCTCGTGAATTGCTGATGTCTTTCATAGTGCTGCAATACGCCAATTCCGGTTTTCAGTCAATCGAATGAATTATATTAAAGGAACGCAGCGATTCCGCAGCCATTCCGATAGGGACTGCCGAGTTTGTCGGCGCCACAGAAGGTGCGACGGCCTTCGAGAAGCATTCCATACCAGTCTTCACCACCCGGCGCGGAAACCTTTTCTCGTTGGAGCCATGGACGATGTCACGGCCCGCGTGCTCTAGACCTCTCGGAGAGGTAGAGGAATTAACCCGGCAGAAGCCGCTATGACGATGGCCTCTGGAAGTGTGCGAACTCCGAGCCGTTCCATTAAATGCGCGCGATAGAGTTCGACGGTGCGGGGACTGAGGCCGAGTTCTCTCGCAATCGTCTTGTTAGTGCCGCCGCGGATTAGCCCGTCCAGAACCTCGCGTTCACGAGGTGACAGACCGCCGATACGGGCTTGCGCGTCGTCGCTCGCGCGTGGTGGCTCCCGTAGCTCTGCAAGTGCTGATGCCACCGCGGTCAACAACGTCTCCGGCGCGCAAGGGGCCTGCAGTACGTCCGCTGCGCCGGCCTTCATCGCCTGGATCGCAAGCCTGACATCGGTGTTATAGTCGCCGACGACAATGACCGGGAGGTTCATCTGGCGAGCCTTTAGTTCCTTCGGGAACATCACGCCGCCCTCAGGCGAGCCGGCGGTGTCGAGGAGCACGCATCCGGGCACGAGCGCCGGGGCGACCTCCAGGAACTGCCGGGCGGACGCGAACGCCTTCACCTGGTAGCCAGCCTCCTGAAGGATCAGAATGCGCTGTTCTCGCGAACCGTCCTCGACGTCTATGACATAGACGAGCGGCTCGTCGTAGCGTGTGACATCCTTGGCGATTCCGCCGACCCGGCGGATCGCCCCGTGTTCGTCCCGGATCGGAAAGTGCGTGTCGCTGATCCAGCGCACGCTCCCGTCAGGCCTTATTATCCGATACTCCTGAACGATGACCTCTCCCTTTTGCAGTACCGCATCAACGGCAGCGATCACCGCCTGACGGTCCTCCGGGTGCACGGTTTCCAAAAAGCGGCCAAGGTCCCCTAGAACGATATCTTGCGACTCGCCCCAGATTCGCATGAAGGCGGGGCTCAGATATTCCGGCTGTTTCGACGCCGCGTCGAGGATCCAGAGCACATCTGCTGAGTTCTGTGCAAAGTTCCGAAAACGTTCTTCGCTCTCGCGCAGACGCTGTTCGGCAAGCATTAGAGAGATGACGTCCGCGGCCTGCCTGGCATAAAGGTCAGTCAGATGCAGGGCGCGTTCGGATGGCCGATGCGGCTTGCGAAAATGGGTGGACAACACGCCGAGGCGCGCACCGTTACGGTCGATGAGAGGGGTCGACTGCACGGCTCGAAAGCCAAACTTTTGGGCGATGCCCCGGTAAAATGCGAAGCCGGGATTTCTTAAGACGTCTTCGACAATGATCCGGTTGCCCTGCTTCAGCGCCTGCCCACAGGCCGAAGTGTCGCTGGCGTCGATTGTTCGGAAGTCAGTGAGCAATTCGTCCGCGAACCCGCTTTGTACTACAACACGGAGGGTACCGGTCGCGGCATCATAGAGCTGCACGTCACCAAAGTCCGCGTGCTGCAGTTCCATGATCGCATCGAGCACCTCCTCAAGCGGCCCCGTTGTGAGCATGAGCGCGCCCATCGCACCGCCTCCGCTGGTGACGGCGACACTGCTCGGCGGGCTGGAGCCCAGTGGGTCGGTGCCTGTCGATTGAGTACGCATGCAAAACGAATGCCCGTAACGTGAGTGCACCTCGCAAGCACGGAACGCTGCGCCAACTACGTTTACTGAGAGTTGCAGTCGGCAAGAAATAAGGCCATCCTCGCTCACAGGCCCTCACACCGGCAGGCGGCCTCCACCTGCGAGATCCGGAATATGCAATCTACGCTTTCCTTCGGTTCACGACAAGGTTGCGCAAACGCTAGGACCAGCCCCTAAGCGAGGACCGAAGCGCAGAGCAGCGCGGACGCGCTGGAACGCTGGAGGCTGGATCGGGAGAACGAGCCCTGCGATCCCAGGGCTCGAGGTTGGGGTGGCCGCTTTGCTTCCGTCGTTAAATTCGACGTGACTCGCTGCGCTTGCAATTAACGCCTTCGATTTACAAAGGTTCCTTGTGCCCCGCGATATGCGCGATGGACCTGCTTACCAAAAGGGTAAGAAAGCGCGTCCATCGCGTTTCCGGCTACAAGCTGCCTTCCAAAAGTTGTAGCCGCGAAAGCGGAACGCCAAACTGGGGGAACTACAGTCCGCAGGTTCGCCTCGCGTTCCAGCCATACAAACTGGCGGAAACCCACTCGGTTCCCGGCGTCCGGTCGGCGTCGTCGTCGGCTGCGGTCCCTTGCCTTGCAGATGGCGCACCCACGCTAGAGCCATTTGGGCACTTCCACCCGCGCATGATTGCGAAGCTGGTCGACCAAGGCGTTGGCATCTGCATTCACCGAGATCGAGTGTCTATGCGCTGGCGGCAGAAACTTGGTGTCGACCATGTGGTCGATGAACTGGAGGAAGGCGTTAAAGAAGCTGGCGGAGTTCAGGAGGCCGACCGGTTTGTCGATTTCGGAAAGCTGGTTCATAGTCCAGACCTCCATCAGTTCCTCGATCGTGCCAATGCCGCCCGGTAGTGCGATGAAGGCGTCGGCGAGTTCCGCCATGCGCTGCTTGCGGAAGCGCAGCGTCGGGGCGATTTCGCTTGAGGTCAGGCGAGGATGGGAATGGCCACGCTGGTGCAGGCTTTCGGTGATGACGCCATGGGCGTCACCACCGGCTTCGAGCACGGCATCGGCAATGATGCCCATCAACCCCTTTGTCGTGCCGCCATAGACGAGCGCGATCCCCTGCTCGGCAAGCACCCTGCCAAGGCCTCTCGCACCCTCGGCGAAGTCTTCCGACACGCCGAAGTTTGATCCGCAGAACACCGCTATTGCCTTGATCGAGCGTGCCGTCATCTTTGCCATTCCTCCCACGGTGATCTTTTGCATCAGACGCCAGCCGGTTCAAGGTCAAGCCGGCCGGGGCCTATCCGTCTTTGCAAGATAGTCGTCCCTGAACCAGTATCAGTAACGCAGAGATGCGAAATGTGCCGCAAGTTCCCGGTCTGTGGCATTCCTCGCCTGCACCAGCACATCGCCGCCGGCACCTGTTCCCTGGACCGAAAAGAAGGAGAGGTCCTTCAGCCCGATCATGGCGAGGATCGTTGTCAGATAGGGCGTCAGGAAATCCGGCTGGCGGGCCCGTTCGCCGGAAAAGCGGCCGCCGGAGGCGATGGCGATGAAGACTGGGCGATCCGCCAGCAGGCCCACCTTGCCGCCAGCGCCGATCGAGAATGTCCGGCGTGCGCGCACCACATGATCGATCCAGGCCTTCAGCGTCGAGGGAACGGAGAGATTGTGCATCGGCGTGCTGATAACAAGGCAATCGGCGCCTTCAAGCTCCCGCACCAGTTCCTCCGAATAGGCGAAGGAACCCTCCGTGGAGATATCTTCGGCCGATCCCTGAGAGGTAGCGTAATTTTCGTCGATATGCGGCATTGCGCCAGACCCGATCGGGCGTTCGATCACCTCAGCGTCGGGACTGCGCTCCCGAAGTGCGGCAATGATCCTCTGCGAGAGACGGTAGCTCTCCGCCGCCTTGCCTCGAGGGCTGGCGTTGACATGCAGGATGTTCTTCATC